>JAJFLK010000395.1 GCA_021772735.1 Candidatus Sumerlaeota bacterium
GTGCCGGGGAAATAGGGCAAATACAAGGGCAGGGGCAGTCAGCTGTGAAACGCGAAGATCTGCTTGCGCAAATCAACCAATACGAGCGCGACCATGCGGTCGAGGAATACGAGGCGTACGGGCTGCGCGTCTGGGCGCCGCTGCGGATTGACATCGGCGTCGGCATTGAATTCAACGTGCCGCAACCAGAGGCGAGCACGTTTGCGAGCCGGGCCGTCGGAAGGGTCGGCCAGACGGCTCGGCGCGTCGCGCATGCAATACGGTCACGGGATGGGCAAGAAGCGGGAGCACGCTTCGCCCTTCCGCCCGCGAGCTTCCCAGTCCGGGCCGATGCGATCATTCTGACCTATCGGGATCGGGTCATCGACCGCGACGGCAAGCCATATCATTACATCGCCGATCCCATCGCCGAGAAGCTGGCGGCGCGTGGCATTTCGAGCGCGGTCTGGAACGTCTCCGAGAGTGAGCCAGGCGGCGAGGCCGACGCCGTCATTAATCCCGTGCCAGAGGGGCACGCGCCGATCTGGACCTGGCTCCGCACCCGCGCGGCCGACCTGCGCAAAACCAACGCGATCGGAGCGCGGATCGGGCCGCCGGAGTGGTTCGGCGAATTCGCGCGCTGGAAGGAAAGCGTCACCTGCGCGCCTGTCTTGTGGCGTCACGTCGAGACGAGGCTTCGATATTGGCTATCGCTTAGTCGAGTGCTTGAGGATTGGCTTCGCGCCTCAGGCTGCCGTCTGCTGATTACGGATTGCTGGTATAATTCACAATCCATGGCGGCGAACCTTGCGGCTTCGCGCCTCGGAATTCCCTCGGTCGAGATCCAGCACGGCATGCAGGGCCGCAGCCATTTCGCATACGTCGGCTGGGGGCGGGCACCCCAGGGCGGTTATGCTTTCATGCCGGATCTGTATTGGCTTTGGGGCGAAGACGCGGCCGGCCTTTTGCGCGAAACGAACTCGAGCGACGTAACCCGAGATCGTGTCTTGCCGATCGGCAATCTGTGGCTCAACAAGTGGCGAGCGGGCAGCGAGAGGGATCTTGCCCGTGCCGTCGCTGCGGCGCGCGAACTCGTCCGGGCCTTCTCGCGTTCGATCCTCGTTACGCTTCAATACGGTCAGGATGAACCCGAAGGCCTCGCCGAGGCCATCGCGGCCAGCCCGCGCGATTGGCTTTGGTTGATTCGGGTCCATCGGCGCAGCCTGGTCGACGCCGAGATGGAAGATCGATTCCGTGCGCTCGGTCATCCAAACGTCAACCTGCGCGACGCCAGTGAGATGCCGCTCTACGCCCTGCTGCGCGCCGTGACGAACCACGTCACGGGATATTCGACCTGTGCGCTCGAAGCTCTGGCCTTCGGCGTGCCGACGGTGTTTGCGCATTCGAGCGGCCGTTTCGATTACGCGGACTATATCGAAGCCGGTGTGATGCGCCACGGAGCGGGGGCCGAGGCCATGCTCGCGGCGTTGGCCGATTGCGACGGCATCGGGACCGAGCTGCTGAGCCGCGCGGGCGCTTCGGCGTTCACCGATGCCGAGCGCGGCGACGTCATCTTGAGCGAACTTCTCGGAAGGGTTCGCCTCGAAGCGGACGACGCGGAAAGTCTTTCATGATAAGCAGAATTCTTAGACGAACTGGATTGGACCACCGGCTTGGGCGTCTTGCCGAGAGCCTGAAATACGCGTTGGTCAAGCCGAGCCGGCAGCTTGAGTTTCACATCGTCTCTTGCGAGCGCAACGCCGGGGAGTCCGCAATCAAGTGCCTGGATTCTGTCTACGGCCAGGCCTGGCCGCGCGAGCAGGTTCGCCACGTCTTCATCGACGACGCTTCGGCGGACGGCACGCGCGAAAAGATCGATCAATGGCTCGCCGTGCACCCCGATCACAACGTCGAGTTCATCCCCAACGCCGAGCGCGCCGGGATGTGCGCGAATAACGTGCAAGGGTTCGGTTCGGGCGCGCCGGGTTCGATCGTCATCGAATTGAACGGAGACGATTGGCTGCCCGATCCCGGAGTTCTCGCCCACCTGAACAAGATCTTTGCCGACTCCGCAGTCTGGTTTACGTACAACACGCCGCTGACTTCGGACGGCATCATTCTGGAAAACTACAAACGTCCGATTCCGCGCGCGGTGATCGCGGCCAATGCCTACCGCGATCATCCTGTCTGGCTGTCGAGCCATCTTCACACGTTCCGCCGCGAGCTTTTCGATTACATCCGGCCCGAAACCTTCATCGACCCGCAAACGGGCAAACCCTGGTCGAGCGCGCCGGATTTCTCATACCACATCGCACTGATCGAACTCGCCGGTCCCCACGCGCGGCATGTATACCGAATCATGTGCGTTTACGACTTCCACGAAAACTCGGAGTTGAACGTGAGGCGCTCAGAGGTGGAGGATTGCGCCCGGCGCATCCGAGCGATGCCGAAGTACGAGCCGCTCGATTCGCTGTAAGTCGAGCGGCCGGGAAAGTCTTTATGCGCGTTGTCCACTTTTCCATCTCCACACTGGCAGGCGTGCCGATCCGTCTGGTCCAGGCCCTGCGCCGCCATACGGATATTGAAGTCTCGCTCGTCGATCTGGAGCGGTGGTCCACCTTCACTCACGATGTGGTCTTTGCCGAAGAGCGCGAGCGCGCGATTGAACTGGCCGAGAAGGCCGACATCATCCACCTCCACAATTACCTTGACCGCGCGTCGAACCAGTTCGCGCCGATCGACTTCGCCGAGCTCGAAAAGCGCGGCAAACGACTCGTGCGCCATTTCGTCAGTCACCCGGCGACGGTCGCACGGCGGATG
>JAJFLK010000396.1 GCA_021772735.1 Candidatus Sumerlaeota bacterium
TTCTCGCAGTGGAAGCAGGGCGATTATCGGTTCAAGGTCGCCAAGACGCCCGAGGAGTTGGGGCAATGGCTCGCGCCGCTGGTCGAGGCCGGTGTGGATTGGTTCCACGCCAGCGTCCGCCGCTTCGACGACGCCGAGTTCGAGGGCTCGGACCTGAACCTGGCGGGGTGGACACAGAAGATCACCGGCAAGCCGACGATTACGGTCGGAAGCGTCGGGCTGGATTCGGATTTCCTGCGCAGTTACGCGGGCAAACCCTCGGGCAAGGCGAGCATCGACGCGCTAATCCGGCGGCTTGAGAATAAGGAATTCGAGCTGGTCGCGCTGGGCCGCGCGCTGCTTTCGGATCCGGAATGGCCGAACAAAATCCGCGAAGGCCGCGAAGACGAAATCATCTGCTTCGAGCCGAAACACATGCAGGAATTTGTGTGAGGGCGGTTCGGCACACGAGCGAATATAAGAGAAGATAAGTTTCACGCAAAGACGCCAAGACGCAAAGGATGCGTGCCAGAGGTCCAGTGGCGTGCGCATTTATCTACGTTTGAGCTCTTTGCGTCTTGGCGTCTTTGCGTGAATCTCTTCTTCCTCCCTGCTGAGTCTTTCTCAATTCAGTCTCGCGTCATCGTGGCTGCCCGCGCGGCGAGCAACTCAAATTGACAACGCCACGCCAAGTTGGAATCGTTGGCGCGCAGAGCCGTGGGTTGTGCTGGTGTGCGTAGACTCGATAGGAGCACAGGCACCTCCGGCGAATGCACGCGCGGCGCATCACACTTCGGGGAATTCACTGTGAGCCCGACCCGACCCAAGACCGTTCTTTACCTGACGCCGAGCGTTCGTCTGCTCGGAGCGCGGCGCAGCCTCGCGCAGCTCGTGACGAACCTGGACCGCGAGCGGTGGCAGCCGATCGTCTGCGGTCAGAGCGAGGGCCAGCTATCCGAACTGCTCGGCGAGTTTAGCGTGCCGTTCGAGGTCGTGCGTCTGGGGTGGTGGCGCAAGGGGAAGTATTTCCTTTGGCGGCCGTTTGTGATCGCGCGGCTGGCGACTCTGATCCGCCGGCTCGGCGTCGATCTCGTCCATTGCAATGAGATCTATCCGAACCCGTATGCGATTCGCGCGTGCGCGCAGGCCGAACGCGATCCGGCGGAGCGTATCCCGGTCGTCACGCACATGCGCCTGACGGTCTCAGAGCGAATGATTCGCAATTACGATCTGGAACGCGCCAATAAGATCGTCGTGCCCTCGGCGGCGGCGGGCGAGGATTTCAATTCGTGGCCCGATAAGAGCGAGCGCGTCGAGGTGATCCATAACGGGGTGGACCTCGCGCAGTTCCGGCGCGGCCGAACCCGGGGCGAGGCGCGCCGGCTTCTCGGGCTGCCGCGTGATGGCGTGATGCTCGCGGCGATCGGACAGATCGGACCTCGCAAGGGCGGCGACGTGATCCTGGACGCTCTGGAAGCCGTCGCCAAAGTCCTGCCGGACGTGCGGCTGTTTTTCGTCGGCAATTCGCATCGCGGGCAGGAGCAATTCGCCGAGGAATTGCGCCGCCGGGCGAGCGAACCTTCGCTGGCGGGCCGAGTGTTTTTCTTTCCCTTCACGCAGAAGGTGCTGCCGTTCTACGAGGCTGCGGACGTGAACATGCTTGTCTCGCGCGAGGAAGGTTTCGGCCGGACGATCATCGAGGCGGCTGCGCTCGGCACGCCGACGATCGGCGCTCGCACCGGCGGCATTCCGGAGTTGATCGACGACGGCACGACCGGGCTGCTTGTCCCCAGTGAGAACCCCGCCAAGCTGGCGGACGCTATTCGCAGGATGGCGACCGACGAGGCCTTTCGATCCGCCGCGGGCGAGGCTTCGTTCCGGCAGACCGCTCAACACTTTTCAATCCGAAGCCATGCGGATCAGATGATGGACCTTTACGATTCGGTCCTCGCGAGCGGCGCTGCGGCGCGGGATGCCGAAGGAAGGGCACGAGGATAGGAAACGGGGTGCCGAGGTGGCGGTCCGGGCGGCTCGAATAGGGCGCTCCGGCCCCGGCTGCGCTCAGCAGAGACTCTTCATAAGTTCATCATTCAATTCGATCAGGGAACCCAGTTCGCAATCGGCCTCGGCGAGGCGGGGATCGCCTCGGAGTTCGGCGTCGGGCACCGCGATGCACTTCATGCCTGCGGCTTTGGCCGAAGCGATGCCCGCGATGGAATCCTCGATAGCAAGGCAAGCCGAGGGCGCGACTCCGAGCCTGCGCGCCGCGCCGAGATAGACCGCCGGGTGCGGTTTGCAGTGCTCCTCATCATCGGCCGAGTGAACCAGCTCGAAGCGCGATGCAAGACCAAGACGCCCGAGCGCGGCGTGGATCAAACGGTATGAGGACGACGAGGCGAGCGCGATGCGCATGCCCCGGCGCTCGAAAAGCTCAATCGCTTCGGCGACGCCGGGCATGCCCCGACCCGAGCTGGAGATACGCGCGACGACGCCATCCATGATTCGATCGCGGATCGCGCCGGGCGTCGGGCCGGTCCATGGTTTCTGCGCGAATCGAAGATCGACGACTTCGTCGATTCTCATGCCCATCGTCTCGCGGCAGGTCGCGTCGTCCAGATCGATTCCGACCGTGGCGAAGATCTCGATTTCGGCCTCGCGCCAGATCGGCTCGCTGTCGATCAGCACGCCATCCATATCAAAGATCGCGGCTTGAATCATTGAGTCGGTTGCTTGTTCAGGATTTTGGATCGCCCGGCGTAGAAGTGATCGCACTGGCCAGAGCCGCGGCCAGCGCAGAGGCCAAGGCCTCGATTTCGGAGTCGGCGACGGTTCGTATGTCGAGCTCGATGCGATCGCGGCGGACTCGGGCGAAGACGGCAGGCTCACCCAGACGCAGGCGCCGGCGGACGTCCTCGGCTGGAGATTTTGCATCGGCGATCGCGACGACCCAGCTCGCCAGACTCTGGCTCGGCGTGCTTCCGCCGCCTGCGTGCGCGATGTCTTTTTCAATCTCGATCGAGATGCCCGGAGCAAGCTTCTTGACTCGAGTGCGCAGGCGATTTGCCCTGCGTCGAACCGCCTCAGAAGGCTCTGCGATCATGCGCAAGAGCGGGAGTTCGGCGGCGAGCTTTGCGGGTTCGAGGTAGAGCCGGAGCGTGGCTTCGAGAGCCGCGAGGCTGAGCTTATCGACGCGCAGGGCACGCATCATCGGATGGCGCGCGCAGGCTCCGACGGCGTCAGCGCGGCCGATGATGACCCCGGCCTGAGGACCGCCGAGAAGTTTATCGCCACTGAACAAAACCAGATCGGCCCCTGCTGCGACGCTCTCCGAGGCGAGCGATTCGCCTTCGAGCCGCCAGGCGGAAAAATCAATCAGCGCGCCGCTGCCGATGTCGTCGATCGCGATGAGGTCGCGGCTGTGCGCGAGGTCGGCGATCTCCTGGATCGACGCGGATTCGGTGAACCCGACGATGTCAAAGTTGCTCGGGTGAATTCGCATCAGTGCGGCGGTGGATTCGCCGATTGCATTCTCGTAATCGGCGATGCGAGTGCGATTGGTTGTGCCGACCTCGCGCAGACGCGCGCCGGCGGATTCCATGACTTCGGGCAGGCGGAAGCTGCCGCCGATCTCGACGAGCTGGCCGCGCGAGACGATGACTTCGTCATCGCGCGCGTGCGCCGCCAGGGCGAGCATGACCGCCGCAGCGTTGTTATTGACGACCAACGCGGCCTCGCAGCCCGTGAGCGTTTGAAGCAGGCCCTCAACGATTGTTGACCGCTTTCGCCTGCCGCCGTCCTCGCGGCTGACGGCGACGTCGCAATATCCGGCCGCGATATTTCGGATCGCTTCGATCGCGCCCGAGGCCAGGGGAGCGCGGCCCATGCCCGTGTGGATGAGGATACCGGTGGCATTGATCGCGCTGCGAAGCGCGCTCCGGCGAAGTTGCGCGAGATTCTCGCGGCACGATTCGATGACGGCCTCGCGAGAAACGCCGCCTTGCGCGGGGGGATTCCCGGCCGATGCGGCCGCGCCGTTGACCCCCCGGCGGATCGAGCCGCGAACGCCATCAAGCGTCGCGCGGATCGAATGAACGACGGCGTTGTAATCGAGGCCTTCGGCCGAGGCCTGGAGGGCCGCATCGGCGAGCACATCGTTGACCGACGGCAATTGGCGAAGGGCGTCCTGAAGTGGCTTGGGGTCGGTCATTATGTTCTTGCCTGATTCGGGCAGGGAGTCACTGCTCAAGAATCTTCAATCAGGCTATCAGGCCCGGCTCGGCGGCTCAATCTTTGAGCTTTGGCCCGGCGAATCGCTGGTCGCCTTCGCGTCGTGTCCACCCCTGGCGATCGAGGAATTCGCAGATCGGAACGGCGTATTTGCGCGAGACACCGAGCCGATCTTTGAGTGTGGAGATTGTCGCTCCCTTGCCGTCAGCGAATGTCACGCGCAGGATTCGGCGCAGGTCTTCCATCAGCCTGGCCGAGAGAAAAATGTCAGAGTTCACGCGAACCAATCGGTCCGAATCCAGAGCGTATTGGAGAAGCGGGCGGGCCTTATCGGCCGAGAGCTTCGAGGCGAGGATCGCCGCGTCGGGCGCCGGCGGTGAGAACCCGGCGGATTCATACGCTTCGATCAGTCTGTCGAGTTCGCGCGCTTGGGCCTCGCCTAGTTCGATTGAATAACCGGTAGGCCGGATCATGCGATCGGATTGTTCGAGCCGTCCGTCCGCGAGCAGCTCGGCGACAATCCATCCGATAAATTCGGCCGACCCCATGGCGGTGGTCGCGTTGACGAGCGTCGAGCGATCGATCCAGAGTCTGGGGCGATCGCGTTCGAGAAGCGCGCCGAGCCGGGCGAGCACGCCGGCTTTGCAATGATCGATATGCTCGCGCGTCCAGAAGCCCGCGCCCTTGGCCTCGGGCGAGCGCACGATGCGGCCCTCATCGGCCAGCCGCGAGAGGATCGACGCAGACTCGGCGGCCTCGATGCCGGTTTCGCGAGAGAGGCCCAGGGCGTCCGCGCCGAGCGTGGCGTCGAGCTCGAGCGCAGCCAGAAGTTTCTCCTCGTCGCTGCCTGTATCCAGAGCCGTGAGCGAGTGCGGGCGGGCCTCATCCAGTTTCAGATGCGGCGGACACGTCGTCAGGATATATCCTCCGCCGATCGTGACGCCGTGTGCGGCCGAGCGGAAAATGAATCGCTGTCTGTGCGTCGCGCAGATGGGCCGATCGGTCGTAAGCAGCGCGTAGGCGGATTGGCCGGGTTCGAGCTCACTTGAGCCTAAGAGCACGAAACGAGCGTCGGCCGCGGCCGTGCCGATGTGGAGCCGAACAGGCGCGCGAGTCTCAAGCATCATCGGGGCGCTGCCGAGCACTCGCACCCGGACCGCAAGGCGCTCCGAAGGCCGCAGGTATCCGGGCGCGGCCAGTTCATCGCCGCGCTCGATCGCGCCGGGCTTGATGCCCGCGGCGTTAACGGCGACGCGGCGGCCCGAGGCGAGGCCCTCGTGGCGCGAGCCATGACTCTGGACGTTGCGGACGCGCAGCCGACGGCCCACGGGCATCAGCTCGACCTCATTGCCCGCTGCGACGTCTCCGCCGAGCAGGCTGCCTGTCACGACGGTTCCGTGGCCGGCAAGCGTGAAGCGGCGGTCGATCGGAAGGCGAAACGCCGGGGGCCACACAGGAGGATCCGCCTGGGAAATGCAGGCTTCGAGCGCGTCGCGCAGGAGCGGCACGCCTTCGCCGGTCGCAGCGGAGACACGAATGATCGGCGCGCCTTCGAGGCAGGTGCCGGCGACGGTTTTTCGGATGTCGCCGATGGCGCGCTCCACGGATAGACCGTCGGCTTGTTCGTCGACCAGGTCGATTTTGTTCAGAGCGATAATCCCACCGCGCACGCCAAGGAGGTCAATGATTTCCAGGTGCTCGCGGGTCTGCGGCATCACGCCGTCATCGGCCGCGACGACAAGCATGACGAGATCCAGGCCGGTCGCTCCGGCAACCATGTTTCGGATAAAACGCTCGTGACCCGGCACATCAACAACGCCGACCTGACGCCCCGCCAGTTCGAGGTGGGCGAATCCCAGGTCGATCGTCATGCCGCGTTGCTGCTCTTCGGGCAGGCGGTCGGCATCGATTCCGGTGAGCGCGCGGACGAGCGCCGTCTTGCCGTGATCGATGTGACCCGCAGTGCCGAGGATGACCGGACGATGCGCGGCAGCCGGAGCGATCTGCGCAGATGGGAGGGCAGGTTTAGAGGCGGCTTTGCGCAAAACGTTGAATAGGTGCCGATCGGAGACGCGAAGAATCAACGGACGCGTGGGTGAGCCGGGGGCCGCGCTTAGTGAGTCAGGGCGTAGACAACGACGTTGATGCCGAGTGCGTAGGCTCGCGTCGAATATTTTTCAAAAAATAATTCGCCTTCGGCTTCGCGTTCCCATCCGTCGCCGATGTCCGTGTTGTGCGTCGCGATGGCCATGAGCGTGCCGTCTTCGTGGAACCAGCCTCGGAAGTTCACGGTGTTGACGCCGCGATCGCCGCCCGCCGGTTTGCGATGGATGTCCGGAGGATCGTAAGAAAATCCCACCTCGGCGAAATCACGCGCCGGGATCTGCGGGCATTCGGCGAGCTGAAACACGATGTTCAAGATGGGATGTTCGGCGTCGATTGGTTTCCAGGCGACGTCGGGCAGGACGTCTTCCATCGTGCTCGCAAGCGTGTCCCACTCGGCGTCGCCCCAGAAATCATCGACCCAAAGAAAGCCGCCGAGGTTCAGATACTCGCGAAGGGCTTTGATCTCATCTTTGGATAAATCCATCCAGCCGACATCGCACATATAAATGAGCGGGTGATCGCTGAGGCGCGGATCGGTCAGGCGCATCGCTTCGGATTTGGGGTTTGGATTAAGGACGGTCAGCTCGTTGAGGCGATACAGGAAATTCTGGTCCGCTTCGGGGTAGTCCGTCTCCCAGCGCATCCAGGTGCGATCGTCGTAGTCGTAGAACGCTTCCTGGTAACCGCCTTCGCTGTCGTATTCAATTCGGACGAACGTGAACCGCCCCGGGTACTTGATGCCGGGCTCATCCTGGAAGATGCGCAACGCCTCGGAGTCGGCCCGCGCACAGCCTGCGGCGGATATAAACGCTGCCGCGATCAAGAAACTCGTGAACTGGATTCGACGTTGGCTCATGGTGAATCTGACCCGATCAACCTGCATACGCCACCCCCACACCCACGCCGGTGGCGTGAGCCCAAAGGCACCCTCAATGAAGTATTCGGCAAAGCGGGGCAGAAAATCAATTTGAATACGATTGGTGACACCCACTATTTGCTCGATCCGTAAGGACGAAAATGAGGGCTGCGACCCAGAGATGCACGGGATACAATGCCCCGCGAGAACGTCCAGGCCGGAAATGATTTTACAGACGCCGCCGCGTTCGAACAGGGGGATGATATGCCGAAAGCCGCCGTCGTTTACGCATTCGACAAGCCGATGAAGATCGAAGAGGTGACGTACCGCGAACTGCGCGCCGATGAATTGCGCGTGAAGATCGCGGCTTGTGGCGTCTGCCACAGTGATCTCTCGGTGCTCAATATGATTATCCCGTGCCCGACGCCGGTGATCCTGGGCCACGAAGCCGCCGGGGTCGTTACAGAAATCGGTCCGGGTGTGACCGAGTTCAAGACGGGCGATCGCGTTGTCGCATCATGGAAGCCGAGCTGTGGCGAATGCCGATACTGCAAGCGTGGCCAGGGGCACCTGTGCCACCTGGGGGACAATCCCTCGGCGACGGCGGGCGACCGCGCAACGATCGACGGCAAGCCGGTCCTCGAATTCCTCGGTATTGGGGGATTCGCCGATGAGACGATTCTGGCGACGAACGCGGCCGTCAAGATCGACGATTCGATCCCCATGGAAAAGGCAGCATTGCTCGGCTGCGCGGTGATCACGGGTTATGGCGCGGCGAAGAATGCTGGGGGAGTTTCTCCCGGCGATGAGGTCGCGGTTTTCGGGTGCGGCGGCGTCGGCCTGAATGTCATCCAGGGAGCGCGCAATTGCGGGGCAAGCCTGATCGTCGCGGTCGATCGGGACGATGCGCATCTCGAAATGGCGAAGAAGTTCGGCGCGACGCACACGTTCAACGTCGGCGAGGAAAAGTATCTGAAAAAGATCATGGCGCTGACGACCGGCGGGCAGGGCGTGGATCACGCGTTCGACGCCGTCGGCAACGCCAAGGTCGCCGAGGCGGCGTTTCGGACGCTGTGCAAGGGAGGCAAGGCCGTGCTGGTCGGTGTGCCTGCATTGGCCGAAAAAGTTTCGTTCCCGCCGTTCATCAGTTCGCTTTTCGAGAAGCATTTCATAGGCACGGTGGCGGGTTCAAAGAGCCCCAGTGAGGCTGTGCCCGAATTCGTCTCGCTTTATCACGAAGGCAGATTGAATCTGGACGACCTCGTCTCGCGGACGTATACGCTGGATCAAGCCAACGATGCGATGAACGACCTGCGCGAAGGCAAGAACGCGCGCGGGGTCATCGTGATGGCGTGATGCCTTCACCGAGTCATCGGCCGATCGATCGCCGATAGCACCGCCGCCGCGAAGTCATTCGTGCTGAAGTTCCTCTCAGGACGCGAGAGGCCCAGGCGGACGATGACGACATCGCGCGAGGGGACGACCATGACGCGTTGGCCCTCGAAGCCCTGGGCGGCGTATGCATCGGTGGGGAGATCGGGCCACGCGCGATTCTCCGCCTTGCCGGGCTCTCCGGCGTTGAGCCACCAGTGCGCGCCGTATCGTCCCTTCGGAGCCTCGGGCGTCGGCGTCGTTCCGTATTTAACCCAGCCTTCGGGGAGCAGGCGTTCGCCTTCCCAGACGCCGTCGTTCAGGTAGAGCAGCCCAAAGCGCGCCCAGTCCCGGGCCGTGGCATACATATAAGACGAGCCGACGAAGGTGCCCGAAGCATCGGGTTCGAGCACTGCGCCGCGCATGCCGATCTTGCCGAACAATGCGGTGCGCGGGAATAGAAAGTAGCTGCCCTGGTTGCCGTCGAATGTGGAGCGCAGGATGCGCGAGACGATGTTCGTCGTGCCGCTCGAATACTGCCAGTGCGTGTCCGGATCGTGTTCGAGAGGTCGGTCTGCCGCGAAGCCCGCGGCGTTGCCGCTGTTGTTGAGCATTTGCACGACATCCGATGTGTAGTCGTCATAGATCTCGCCGAATTTGAGGCCGCTGCTCATGCGCAGGAGCTGATCGA
>JAJFLK010000397.1 GCA_021772735.1 Candidatus Sumerlaeota bacterium
TCAATTTGCCCTTGTCCAGACGGTATTCATCCAGGAAAACCGCTGACCATCCATCCTCGCCGGCCAGCTTGTCGTCTTTTTCGCGAATTTTTTCCTGATACTTTGGCACCTCAAGAGGCGTCGATGAATCGACCTGCTTCAGCGTATACCCCACGCCCTTCTCGGCCTGAACCATCATCCACCGTCGGCCGCGCGGCGCATGTTCGATGCGCTCGGTCGTCATCAGGCTGTATCCGAAAAACTCCAGCGGATCGATCCGGTCCGCCTCGTAGAGCGCCTGGATCAACATCTCTTTGAGTCGCTGGTTGCTTTGGCCGATGTACTCGCCTCTGTTCACCGTGAAATTCGTGAAAACCCCGTCGTCGGCGGAAATATCGCCTCCGGTGGCGCCGTCGTCGAAGAATTCGCCCTTCTGCGATTCGTCGATCATGATCTCGCGAGCATCGTCGAGGAGTTCACCAGTCACCGCGTCAAAAACACGCTGGCCTGAGATCGCCTTGATTCGAGGATTGAGAAGACGTTTGACCGTCTCCACGGCTCGCCCGCCCTGGGCGCGGGCGACGGCTCCGGCATTGCCCGCCGCTGTCCCGACCGCTCCGAAGTTCGGCGGCTGGCGCCCATCTTGGGATGCTGCCAGCTCCTCGAGCGACATCATCGTCTGGGACCGGCCGTCGGCCTTGAGCCCCGTGCCCTGAAGAACGTCGTCTTGTGCCGGCGAATTGAACGGGTTCTGAGACATTCCGGACGCCGCGACCGACCAGGCAAGCCCGGCCATCGCGACGGCCCTGATCCAAGAGCCATCCGCGCGCAAACTGATCATCTTGTGCCTCGCTAAGCCATGGAATTTGAAGGGCCTGACGCGGCCGCTCGCCCTCTCCCCCACTTGATAGCCAAATCGGGCTACCCTGTCAACTGCATTGGCGACCGCCGGCTCGAACGACTTCGGTCCGAGCGCTCAGACTCGCAGCAAGACGTCGAAAGTCATGGCCGATATGCGCTCGCTCGCGACGGGTATCGAGTCGTTTCGCGTCGATAACAAAAAATACCCCGAGGGAACCGATAACCCCGCGAGAATGTCTGAAGATCTCGTCCAATTTTTGGGGGCCGCTGGCGCCGGGCTTTTACGCCATGCGAACCCGTGGGACAGCGGGAGAGATGGCCGGGATCGATTTCAATACGCTGACGACCCCGATCGCGTACATCACGTCCCTCCCTCGGATCCTTTTGCCGGAGAGGGAAACGGCGTTATCCCCTATGCCTATCGCAACGCGAAAACGACCCTCGACGGATACATTCTGACTTCGGTCGGGCCGGATGTGGACTTGCGCGCGCCGAACGGCCGCGGCAGCGATCTTGTCTCCAATCCGCTTAGCACGGCAGCAGACGGAAACTCTCCCGCCCGCCTGGGCGATATCAACGAACGCGCGGTGATTCACTTCATCGAGGGGACGGGCTCATATACACGGGCTCAGCGCGAATCCATGAGAAGTCTGCTCAGCGAACTTACTTACGATCCCACCAACGGCACGATCTCCGAAGGCGATCTCTTCCGGCTCCGGGGCACGATCCGCTGACGCACAACTCGTCTACCGCACCGTCACATAGGGGCGCATCTTTTGGTATGTCTTTTCCCCGATGCCCTTGATTTCAATAAGTTCCGCCGTGTTCGCGAAGCGCCGTCGCGCGCGACGCTGCATGATCCGCCGGGCATAGACCGGTCCGATTCCCGGGATCTCCTGCAGCCTTTCGTAGTTTGCGGTGTTGATGTTGATTCGCTGTGGCCGAGTCACCGCGGGTGCGGCGGATGAATCAAGTTCCGGCTCCCAAGGCGGCGCGGCCTGCGGCTCTGCCTGAGCCGTATTCGCCCGAGGCGGCTCAATTGGCGTTGCAGGCTCCGAGGGGATGGCTTGCGGCGCCGCTATCGGTGCACGCGACTCAGAACGAGCCGCCGGCGGCTCAATTCGGGCCAATCCGCCACCGACCGCAACGTAGTTCCGAATCTTCTCAAGCGTCTTGGGCCCGATGCCGCTGACCTCGGTCAATTGCTCCACGCTCGAGAACGGCCCGGCGCGCTCGCGGTATTGAACGATCGAGGAGGCTTTGACCGGTCCGATCCCCGGCAGGCGTTCCAGCTCACCTGCCGACGCGGCATTGACATCGATCAATCCCGGGGCGATGGCGGAAGCGTCCGCGCTCTGCAACTGCGAAACCTGAGGCTCTTGGGCCTGGGCCACACCCACTGGCGGCGCCGCCAGCTGCGCCGCTGGTTGCGCGCCACCTTGCGACGGGGCGTTGCCGCCGGATCCGGGCTGGGCGTCGGACGAACCGGCGACCGGTGCCAGGGCTGATCCAGTGGCGCCGGCGGGATGCGGCGTCGCCGTGACGCCCTGCCATCGCTCCCCACTCTGGATCCAGACCCCTTGGCCCGCCCCGCTTGACGGCCCCCGCGCTTGGAACGCGAGACCGGCGACGATCAGGACTGCCAGTCCCGCCATCGCTCCCTGTTCGGTTTTTGTGAATCCCGTCGCCACGCTGCCCCATCCAGAATATCGATAATATGTTCGCCCAAGCTTGGAGTCCCGGGCCCTCCAAAGCAAGATGATTCCTTAAAACGAAAATGAGTGAAGATGGCTGACGAGTGAACAGGGTTGGGGCGAGAAGCGGCGAAGGGGAGGTGAGCGCGGGTCAGCCGGGAATAATGTTCAGTAGTTTATCGGCCACGAAGATCACGCGCCGGGGCGGTGTATCGCCGATATGGGCCTGGATCTTCGGCAGGGCCATCGCGCGCTCGCGCACGGATGCCTCATCCTCGCCGACGGCGATGGTCAGCCGATCTCGCAGGCGGCCCTTGACTTGAATGGGAATCTCGATGCTCTCGACGGTCAGAGCCGCTTCATCCCACGCGGGCCAGGCCTGCGCGTGGATCAGGCGGTTGATTCCGTCTGCGCCTCCGCCGCTTCCACCGAGCTGATCCCAGATTTCCTGCGTCAGGTGCGGCGCCATCGGACAGAGCACCAGCACCAGCCTCCGGACCGCATCCGCCACGACACGCTGAGAGAGAGCATCGCCTTCGCGCAGCTTGTAACTGCCGATCGAGTTGAGCAGTTCCATCACGGCCGCGATCGCGGTGTTGAAGTGCATCCGCTCGTCGAGTTCTTCGGTGACTGTTTTTGTCACCTGATGCGCCTTGCGTGCGAGCGCGATGTCTCCCTCATCCCTCAGCTCGGTCAGGGCGGGCCCTTCACCCGCCGCAATGCCGGCCTTCAAGGAATCAATATTGCGTTGCACGTATCTCCAGATTCGATTCAGGAATCGGGACATCCCTTCGACCGATTGCTCGGACCAGTCGATCTGCTTCTCCGGCGGCGCGGCGAATAGTATATAAAGCCGCGCCGTATCCGCGCCATATCGCTCGATGATTTGTGTCGGGTCGACAACGTTTCCCTCGGACTTGGACATCTTCCTTCCGTCTTTTGTCACCATCCCCTGCGCGAGCAATGCATTAAACGGCTCGCCGCATTCGGTCAGACCGAGGTCGCGCAACCCCTTGGTGAAAAACCGTGCGTAGAGCAGATGTAATATTGCATGTTCGATCCCGCCTATATACTGATCCACGGGCATCCAGCGGTCGGATTCATCCCGCCCGAACGGCGCCGCATCGTTAGCCGGATCGCAATAGCACAGGAAATACCACGACGAATCGAAAAACGTATCCATCGTGTCGG
>JAJFLK010000398.1 GCA_021772735.1 Candidatus Sumerlaeota bacterium
GGCATTCCAGGGCCACGCCCGCACGTATAGCGTGCCGCGCTTCGCGTTCGTCCAGCGCCTGACGACCGCATTGTTGCCGGTCCCGACTTTTTCCAGCGCCGGTTCGGCGCTTGGATCAGAGACGCCGAGCTGCGGGCCCGCGACGTGGCGGACGTAATCCTCCAAACGCGGCCCGAGCCGCGAAGCCGGAACGGGACGCCAAATCTGCCGGACCAGGAATCTGGTGAAAGCATTCATGCGCGGATTCGATGAACTCCCGATCTCTCAGCCCTTGAGCCGAATCTTACCATCCGCCCCGATCTGAATCGGAACGGGTTCCAGCGCGAGACCCCGGCACGGCCCCGAGACGCATTCGCCCTCGTCGGCCTCGAACAGCGCGCCGTGCGTGCGACACATCAGATATCCGCTATCGGGTTCGAAGAATTCGTTGGGCGTCCAATCCAGAGGCGTCCCGGCGTGCGGACATCGATTGCGCCAGGCCCGGACTTCGCCCTCCGAGGACGCGACGAAGCATTCGATTTCGGCCTCGCCGCGTCGCAAGCGGAACTTACGCGAGGGATGCGCGCGCAGTTCTTCGAGCGTCGTGATGGCCTCGCCCGGCGCGATCATTGGGATATCGTCCAGCGGCACATCGTCCAAAGGAGGATCGGCCGGCGACTGTGGCTCTTCAGGCATCGCCGGCTGCTTCGCTTGCGCCCGGCGCTCCGGTGGTCCCGGCGCCTTGCGTCGCTTCGAATTCAAGATCTAGGCCGTCGTAGGCCAGCCGCACCCAGTCCGGCAGTCTGGCCTCGGTCTCGGCGTGATCGACATCGTGCGCCATGTGAATCAGATAAGCTTTCTTGACGCCAAGCTTCTCGGCCGCTTCGGTCGCCTGAGCAATGTTGAAATGCGTCGGGTGCTCTTTTTCGCGCAGGGCCGAGAGGATGATCGTGTCGACTCCGGCCAGCAGCTCGGCGGTCTCGTCGGGGATGGCGCTGCAATCGGTAAGGTATGCGAACGGCCCGAAACGAAAACCCAGGATGGGCAGCCTGCCGTGCATGATCTGGAGCGGCGTGACTGGAACGCCGGCGATATCGGCCGTTTGGCCCGGCGTGATCTCGATCAGGTCGAGCAGTGGAACGCCGCCGCCCATCTGCGGCGGATTGAACGCGTAGGCAAAGCGCACGTTGATGTCTTCGATGAAAGGGCGCGTCGTGTAGATCGGCATGCACTGGCGCTGGAAGTAACAAAACGCGCGAAGGTCGTCCAGGCCGTGCAGGTGATCGGCGTGAGTGTGCGTGATGAGAACGGCATCGAGATGATCGATCGGCCGGCGCAGAAGCTGGTGACGCATGTCGACGCCGCAATCGACCAGAATCGTCCGCTCGCCGATGGTAAGTTTGATGCTCGAGCGAAGGCGGGTGTTGCGC
The DNA here is from genome assembly GCA_021772735.1 of Candidatus Sumerlaeota bacterium. Lineage (GTDB taxonomy): Bacteria > Sumerlaeota > Sumerlaeia > MVZB01 > JAJFLK01 > JAJFLK01. The sequence continues at coordinate 1,410 of JAJFLK010000398.1, forward strand.
GGGTCGGTTGAGGTACATACCTTGCACTTGCAGCCGATCACCGGCACGCCCATCGACGTGCCCGAGCCGAGCACGGTGACCTTGACGGCCGGGTAGTCTTGCGTTGAAGCAGGCGAGGTCATGATGATCGCGCTCGTTTGCAGCCGGGGCATCGCGCCTGCGAGCCCGAAGCTCGAGCTGCGAACCGGAGGGCTCGCCCGCGGGCCGAGGCGGGCGGACCGCATGCGGTTGGCCAGCTTGACACCCTGGATCGCAAGCGGATAAGGTCGCCACTTTAACGGCCCGCCCCGAAGCCTTCAACCGCCTTCAACCATCTTCAACGTAAGAAACTCATGCGCAAAATACGCATTCTCAGGGTCATCACCTGGCTGCCGGTCGGCGGCATCGAACGCAAGATCGTCGAGGTGCTCCCCCGGCTCGACCGCGAGCGTTTCGACGTCTCGCTTGTCTGCCTGCGCGAGCGCGGAGTGCTGGCCGATGATCTTGAGCGTCGCGGCATCAACGTCGATCTGATCCCTTTCGCGCGCCGGTGGGATGTGGGCGCGTTGCGCGCCCTGGCGCGCCTGATGCGCGAGCGCCGGATCGACATCGTCCACAGCCACATGTATCGCTCCAATCTCCCGGCGACGGTCTCGGCCCGCCTGGCTGGCGTGCGTCGGGTCTTCGCGCAGATTCACAACGTCGATACCTGGGAGACTCGCCGCCAGCTCGCGATGGATCGCTTCCTGGGCCGTTGGCGGACGGGAACCATCTGCGTCTCGGAGCAGGTCCGCCGCGAAGCGATCGAGAAGTTGCGCCTCGCACCCGAGCGAGCCCACCTTATCTATAACGGCGTCGATACGAAGCGGTTCGGGAGTCCGACGAACCGTGCCGAGCTGCGCCGCGGGGCAGGCGCGCCCGAATCGGCGGTCGTGTTCGTGATGGTTGCGCGGATGGTCGAGCAGAAACGGCCGGAAGATTTCCTGGCCCTGGCCGCTCGCCTGTTGGATGAAGAATCGTCGGCATCGTCGGCATCGTCGGCAGGCCGACCGCCCGTTCACTTCTGGTTTGTGGGCAAGGGGAGCGAGCTCGATGGGCTTAAGGCCCGGGCCCGCGAGCTGCCTCAGGCCGAGCGCATCCGATTTTTCGGTCAGCGCGATGACATCGCCGAGATCATGTCCGCCGCCGATGTCTTCGTGATGCCCTCGACCAAAGAAGGCTTCTCTAACGCGCTGGTCGAGGCGATGGCCTCCGGGCTCGCCCCGATTGCGACCGACGTCGGCGGGAATGCCGAAGCGGTCCGCGACGGACAGGATGGACTCATCATCCCGCAGCTCGAACCCGAAGCGCTCCGCGACGCGGCCGTCCGTGTGCTCGATGATCCGGATTTATTGCGCAAGCTTCAGGCCGGCGCCCGCGCCCGGGCTGAGACCTTCAGCCTGGATCGAATGATCGGCAACGTCCAAAGGCTGTATCTCGAAGCGATGGGCGAAGCATACGACGCATAAGACGTGACCAACGCGGGTGTCGCGGGGACGTAATCTGGATTCACCGCCCCGTCATCGGACTCGACGAATTCACGCTTCGTCCGCCAGTTCTGAATCGCAAAAAAGCAGAGTCCCGGCCACGGCCGAGATGGGTATGAACGTCGCGTTGACCAGGGGCACGAGCATGATGAGGAACGACATCGCGCCGAAACCCAGCGTCCGTGCCCGGAACCGCTTCAGGTAATCGCGCTTGCGCGGCCAGTTATAGAACCGCCGATCCATGGAGAACGACGTAAACTCAAGGCTCAGATATCTGACGGTGATGAACATCGAGATCGCCGGCGCGATAACGGGTCCGACAGGAGGCACGAAATTTAAGGCGAACGCGCCGGCAAGTAGCCCGGTGACGACCAGCGTGCGCCGGATCTCGCCGATGAGTCCGACGCGAATCGCTCTCCAGACCAGCCGCCACGAGAACGGTGCTTCGACCTGTTGCCCTCGATACAGCCGTTCGGTTTTCTCGGAGAGGAAGTCATTGAAAGGCGAGGCGATCAGCGAGGCGAACGGCACATATACGAGCGCCGCCACGATCAGGATGACGATCCAGAAGATCACGGCGAGCGTGTATCCGGCCACCTTGTGCCAGAAGCCCTCACCCGGTTCGAGCAGCGCGCCGCCCAGCCATCCGCCGACAAAGTGCCATCCGGTCCAGATGCAGGCGATATACAGGGCGACGCACAGCACGAAGGGCGTCACGGCCCAGGGCCACAGCGCGGGCCTCGCCATCAGGAACGCCAGGCCGCGCCACGGGTATCGCAGTCCGGCCACGAAGGCCGCCGGTCCGATCGACGTCTCGATGCGAGGAGCCGGAGCGCGAGGGTTCGAATCTGGTGCGTTCACGCCGATCTCAAGCGTTTTCCGCTCCCTCGACCAGCTCTCGACCGGAAGTTTTTTCGGTTTGTGAATCGTGAACGGCGGCCGCTCGATTGTAGAATTCCGTAAATCCGCAGACTGAACACGAGACGGCGATGTAGCGCGAGGACGACCCCGGGAGCATGCGAGTAAGGGGTCCGCCATGGATCGAAACGTCGTCGATCAGGCACGAGCGCGCATGGCACTTCGTGCAGTTGAATCGGCGAGCGATCTCTTTTTTTGAATTTGGCACAAGCTTCCTGAACTGCATGCATACGCGCGGCGAGCGCGGTAGAGGTACGCAAAATTCGTCGATCTCCGCAGCGACCCTGCCAACTATAAGACCCTCCCCGGGGCGGATTCAATATCTTCGGTCTTGATTTCACTCGGGGGCTGTGACAAATCAGTGACTCCATGGGCGGTCCTCGCGCCGCCCGTGTGGATGCTCCGGGCGGCCCGCATCAGCGCCGCAGACCGCCCGGAGTTTGAATTCGTATCCCGCTCCCTCCATCCCAATCCATGCCCGGCCATCCCGGGTCAAGGTGCCGCCGCTGATGATTTCTCGTCTTTCGTTCTCGCCCGTGCCGGCCGCAACCGCGCGAATCGCCCGGGTCGCCGCCCTGGCGATGGCCGCAGCCCTGACCGCGACAACGGCCTGGGCCGCGCCGGGATTCATCATCACCGGCCAATACGAGGAGATGCAAAACACTGTCCTCGCCGAGGATGCCGATGGCGCCATCACGGCGTTTGACCTCTTGCTCTATCTCGATATGAGCCGCAACCGGCTGGTGCGCTTGCCCGTCAGCCAGTTTATCGCGGCCGCCGGCGAACGTGACTCGGCGCTTTGGCGCGAGATCGAAAAAGTGACGGACGAATTTCTCGCCGTTCGCTCGATTGCCCGGGGCGCTCCAGAGCCGCAATATCCGCCGTATCTGATGCGCGCGATGCTCTATCCGGCGGCCGAGGCCGCGTTCATCGATGCCGTCGTCCGGCCCGAAGTGAATCCGGAGCCGATCGACGTGAACCGGTATTACATCGCGCACTCGGAGCGATATATCGCGCCGCAGCAGGCGCAGGTTCGATACATCTTTTTCCGTGCGCTTGATCCAAGCCAGCTCGATTCGATTCGGCGCGCGACGACGAATCTTGAGGATCTTCGAAGCCGGATCGCGCGCGGCGAGATAAGTTTCGAAGACGCGGCGGCGCAATATTCCCAGGCGCCCTCGGCCCGCAAGGGCGGGCTGATCCCGGCCTTCAGGCCCGGGACTCACTTCGCCGAACTCGAGTATCAGGCGTTCTCCCTGCGGCGCGCAGGCGAGTTGAGCCCCGTGTTCGGCGGGAACGAAGGCGCGTATCTGCTCGAGCTTGTCGGCCGGACCGAGGAACGCAAGCTTCCCATCGAAGAAGCCCGCGAAGAGATTATCGAGCGTCTGCGCGTCGAACAAATCTGGCCGTATTACCGCCTTGCTCTTGGGGAGTTGCGGCGTAAGAGCTTCACGGACAACCGCTCGGGACTTTGGGAATTCGGAGACCTGGCCACGCCGCTCGCGCTGGTTGGTGATCGCGAGCTGTCGCGCAACCAGGTCATGCGGATCAACCCCGCGGTGGTCAATGCGGATTACGTCATTCAGTGGCAAATCGTTTTCTCCGAGATTACCCGTTGGATCGAAGGCGAGATAATCTTCGACGCGGTCACGGGCATGCGGCTCGAAGACCATCCTTATATCCAGCGAGGGCGCGGGATCGCGCGGACCCTATTCGCCGCGAGGGCCGAGCTTGCGCGCCGCGCCGAGCCCTCTCGATTCGCGACACTCAATCAGGCCATGGAGGCGCTCGGCGGGGAATCCGATGGGGC
>JAJFLK010000399.1 GCA_021772735.1 Candidatus Sumerlaeota bacterium
CAGGGGTCGAAGTAGACGAGCATCTCCTGTAGGCCGAGGAAGTACCAAGGCGCCTTCGAAGGGTTCGGCGTGCGCGCCGGGTCCGAGGGCTCCTCGAGCGGAGCGTCCAGACCGATGGACCAGAACGTCAACAGCGCCCCGCACACAATGCACGCGATGAACTCGGGATGAACAAGAAACGGGAACGTATGGAGCTTCTCTTCGGGGTCGTTATTGACCGTCGAAGAGATCTTGAGCATTTCCTTGGAGGCCTTGGCCTTGTATTCGTCGTTCAGCACCGCCTGGCGCAGCGCCCACCAGGTATAGAACGGTACGGTCACCAGCAGGATGATGATCGGCACGTTATCGGGCTTGAACATAATTTTCTGGAAATCGGTGTTCGTCAGGCCGGCGAAGAACAGCACGCTGGAGGCGACCGTCACGACGACTGCGATCATCGGGTGCGTGATGTACTTCATCTTCCAGCAGGCGAGCAGGAATAGAACGAAGACGATCGATAGGACGGTTCGCGGGTCGGGCTCGAAGAGCGAGTTGATAGGCTGGAAGACGTATGGCCAGAGCCACGTATCGTGGATCTTGCGCAGGAAGTCCGAATTGAGCAGGTCCATCATAACTTTAGATGCTCTCCATCATTGCGGCGAACCCCCGGCCTGGGCGGCACATCCGGCGTCCTACATGGGCCCCGAGATATTGCCGTCTTTCCTGATTCGCCAGAAATGGACCGCCATCAGGACGGTCGCCACCAGGGGAAGCAGGATGCAGTGCAGAACGTAGAAGCGAAGCAATGCGCCGGGGCCGACGATCCGGCCGGCCAGAAGCTGGAAGCGCACATCGCTGCTCGACGTCACGAGTTGGAAATCGCCGATCTTCAAGAACGGCGCGATGGGGCCTTCGTGGCCGACAAGCGGCGTCGCCCGGGCCATGTTCGTCCCCACCGTGATCGCCCAGAACGCGAGCTGATCCCACGGCAGGAGGTACCCGGTGAAACTGAGCAAGAGCGTCAACACGAGCAGCACGACGCCGACCACCCAGTTGAACTCGCGAGGCGGCTTGTAACTGCCGGTCAAAAACACACGGAACATATGCAGCCATATCGTAATGACCATCAGATGCGCGCCCCACCGATGCATGTTGCGCATCAGCATTCCGAAGGGCACGTCGCCGGATTCGAGTTTCTGGATGTCAGGATAAGCGTCGCGGGCGTTGGGGTGATAATAGAACATCAGCAGGACGCCGGTGAAGGTCAGCACGAGAAAGATGAAGAACGTCAGTCCACCCATGCACCACGTAAACCGAACCTTGAGCGCACCGACTCGCGTGCGGACCGGATGCAGATGCAGGAACACGTTCGTCAGCACGGCCATCGAACGATTGCGCGGATCCTTGGGCATGCCGTGACGGAATAGAGACTTCCACAGCTGCGTCTCGTAGATTTTTTTCAACATATCATCCATACGATGTCAGCCCCTCGCCAAATCCTTAACCACCATGGTTGATTCGTCAGCCTGAACCCCAAGACCGCCAGCCCGCAGCCGGTATCAATCGGCTCGGCTTCCCCAGTTCCGCCCCTACACGATGAGAAATGATTCCGGCTTTTCCCATTCGCCTTTTTCGTAGAGGAACATCTTCGCCTTGTCGACGATGATTACGCCACTGACCAGGCTGATCTGAAACCTTTCGAGGGCTCGCGGCGCCGGCCCCTCGAAGTTTAAACCGCTGACTCTGAACCCGCTGCCGTGGCAGGGGCACTTGAATTTCTGCTCCGATGCGAGGAAGGCGGGCGTGCAACCCAGATGCGTGCATCGGCCCGACATCGCATAGATCGTCCCGTCGATCGTGCGGATAATCCAAGTCTTGTATTCCTTGATGAAGTGCGGCACGCCGGGAAGGAAATCGTCGATCGACCCGGCTTCGAATTTTGTCGGGGGTTCAAACAGAATCCGGGGAAACATGAAACGATTCGTGCCCCCCGCTGTAAACGCCATCGCACCGCTAAAAGCCAGCGTCCCGCCGATGAAATGACGACGATCGCGTTTGGCCGCACGGACGGCGGCCAGGTCGACCTTCGGGGCGGCTTTGGCCTCTTTCTTTTTGCCCCCGCCCTCGCCGGGCTTCTTCTTCTTGTCCTCGGTCTTGGCCTTGCGCAGGGGCGCGAGCTTTTTCTTCAGCTCGCTGGAAAGCTTCGCCCTGCGCTGGACCTCATCGGGAGAGAAGTTGTATCTCTGTGCCATGATGGCTTGCTCTTGACGCATCCCGGGCCAGGTCGCCGCGGTTAGTCGCGCCGATTCGGACGCCCCGGGCACCGCTGACCCCTATCTGTCTACGAACTCTTTTCGGCCCGGATGGGGACTACTTAGAGAAACTTTTCACAATCTTTTCCGGCCGCCCGACCCCGTCATTTATATCGTCCGCAAAGCCTCGTCTTGAGAACGCCTTGCGCGCAGTTTCAGCCGCCGAGTTTAGGCCCGGCCCTCGATGGGTTCAAGCCCTTTTTTGGACGCCCTTAAGGTCCGTAAGATCAGAGGTCTTTGGCCTGCGGAGTGGCCGGTTATTTTCCGGCCGGCCTGATGTCGATTTACCCGGTCAGATCGCGCTTGCGGAAGATCAGCGTCGCGGCGCCGAAAAAGACGCCCGTATAGATCGCGAGCAATCCGCCATCGCGGCCGATCTGACCCCAATCGAGCTCGAAACTCATCGCCTCGCCCCAGAAATCCATCGACCCGGTGATCAGGTACGGCTCAAGCCACCGGAAGATCGGGATAATCATGTCGCTCGACGCGAGCAACTGCATAATGCCGACCATGAAATACAGGCCGATGGTCAGCGCCATCGCGGCGATGGGGTGGCGATTGAAGCTGGAGAAGAAAATGGCGATCGCGCCCAGGCTCATCAGCGCCCACGACGTCAGCGCCCAGACAATGAGCAGACGCGCGACGCACTCGCGCGCGCTGATCACGTATTTTGCGATCGCGAAGTTGCGCGCCTGCTCGAGCCCGCGCCACTGGCCGCGCCGCTTGTTGCGGTCCTCGTCCGTCATGCCTCGATATTCGCCGTGGGACAGCTCATCGGGAGCTTCGATTTCATCCGTCGCGTAGCTGCGCGTGTCGAGCTCCGAGAGGCGACCGATCGTGATGGAATCCTGCGGGCCATAGAGCACGAGGCCGACGCCGTAAGAAAGAGACAGAAAGAATCCCATCAGAAGGACGCAGTGTGCGCTGCTAACGAGGAACTTGGCTGTCATCAGGGAAGTGCGGCTGATCGGGCGGGCGAGGATAAGGCGCAACGTCCCGCGCAGGTCTTCGCCGGCGACCTGGCGGGCAAACGTCAGGATCACCATCGGCGCGAGCAGAAGCCGGAAGCCAACCTCAAGGGCTACCCTCGTCCCCGCAAAGCCATTGAGCAGCAGCGACGTGTTGAACCCGTTCTTGCTCAGGAATTGATAGAAATCTGATTCATCGGCGCCGCTGTATATCCCGAGTTGCACGAGCACAGAGAGCAGCCCAGCCGCCGCAAACGCGATATACGTCGAGCGCATCCGCATCGCCTTGATCCACTCCACGCGCAGCAGCTTGATGAACGTCATGAGCGGCTCACCTCGGACGCGGCCTCGGGTGCGGGACCGGGCGCATCGGCATTCGTGCCCTCGGTCATGCCGATAAATACGTCCTCCAGCCGCCGCTTGACCGGCGTGATTTCGAGCACTGCGATTCCCGCCCCAACCAGCGCCCGGGTCAGATCGGGAACTCGATCGTGATCCATTGTCAGGCTCCAGGCGCCCTCGGCTCCGGGCTCGGCCGCGCCGACAAACTCCAGGCCGCCAAGCGCCTCGGCCGTCCGCGCGCCGCCCGCGCAGCGCAGACGCACGCTCTTCTCGCCCGAAGTCAGGTCGCCGACCGGTCCCTCAAACATCTTTCTGCCCTCATGGATGACGACGACACGATTGCACGTCAGCTCGACCTCGGACAGAAGATGACTGGAAAGGAAGATCGTCACGCCGCGTTCGCGCACGATATCGAGCATGAGATCGCGCATCTGGCGGATGCCGTTCGGATCGAGCCCGTCCAGCGGCTCGTCCAGAATGATGAGTTTGGGGCGAGGCAGCAGCGCCTGGGCCAGCCCGAGGCGTTGACGCATCCCGTGGCTGTAGACCGAGACCGGCTCGTGCTGGCGCTCGACCAGACCGACCAGCTCCACGATCTCGTCGATTCGTGCTCGGCTTGCTCCGCCGCTCAACGAGGCCATCATTTCCAGATTCATCCGCGCCGTGAGGTAATCGTAGAACGCCGGGCTCTCGACAATCGCGCCGACCGGCCAGTTTCGCGGATGGCGGCCGGCGGCGACTTCCTGCCCATCGACCTGGATGCGGCCCGCCGTCGGCCAGACCAGCCCGACGATCATCCGAATCGTCGTGGACTTGCCCGCGCCGTTGCGTCCGAGGAATCCATAGAGATCACCCTGGTTGACTGAAAAAGAGAGATCGTCCACCGCGAGGCGCTTCTTATAACGCTTCGTGAGGCCCTGGACACGCAGGATCGGCTTGCCGCCCTCGCCCGATGCAGGTGGATCGTGTGGATTGTGAGAAGTCAAGACTTTGACTCTTTCGCTTCGGCGAGGCGTTGATCTGCGGGGCTACCTTATAGGAGGTCGCGCGGGCGTCGGCAAGGCCGATGCCGCCACCCGAGCGATACGGACGATACGACGTTTCATCGGCGAGCGGGATACGCCACTGCCAAAATAGACCATCGAAACGCATGTTTTGCTTGCCTTTCGCGTGCGATGCGGCAGAATTTTCTTCCGCGCTGGATTGAAGTCGCGCAAGGCCATTTACGAAGGAAACGGATCGCCGTGAAGTATTTCGTCGCCAGGATCATGTATATCGCGCCGCTCGAAGATGTTGAGAAGATCGTCGAGGAACATCGTCAGTTTCTCGATCAGGGATACGAGCGGGATTGGTTCCTGGCTTCGGGTCCGCAGGAACCCAAAGAAGGCGGCGTCCTGATCGCCCGTGCGCCCGAACGCGACGACCTCGAATTCTTCCTCCAGGACGATCCGTTCGTCGTCAACAAGATTGCCGAATACGAGATCACGGAATTCTCCCCGGTCAAACGCCATCCCAAGATGGCGGAGTTTTTCGACGAATGACCTCCCCGGCAAATGCCGGTCCCGACCGCGCTTTCGAGAATACCTATCAGGTCAGGCGCTTCGAGCTCGATCGCGAGCACCGTCTCACGCCGGTCTCGCTATTCAATTACCTGACCGAGACCGCGAACAGCCATTCCGAATCGTTGGGCCGCGGGCAGCTCGCAATCGCCGCCCATGGCTTTACCTGGTTCCTCGTCAGGTTTCACATTCAGATCGAGCGCTACCCCCGCCTCGGCGAGGAGCTTGCGGTGCGCACCTGGGCGGCCAGCCTCCGGGGTCTGTATGCGCGGCGCGAGTTCGTCATCATGGCCGGCGGCACGGTAGCCTGCCGCGCGACGAGCCGCTGGGTGCTGATCAATCTGGCTCGCCGTCGCCCCGTGCGCCAGCCTCTATATATCTCCGAGGCCTATGAGGTCTTCGATCAAAGCGCGGTGGACGACGATTTTGACAAGATTGCCCCCCTCGAAACGCCGACGATCACCAAGGCTTTTCACGTTCGCCTCTCGGACCTGGACGCCAATCAGCACGCGACCAGCGCGGCCTATATAGATTGGTGCCTCGAAGCCGTCCCGCGCGAGGTCCACGAGGCGATGCTGCCGGTCGAGATCGAAGTCGTGTTCGAGAGGGAATCGACTCTGGGCGAGACGCTGCTTTCTGAGAGTAGTCCGCGCAACGCCACGTCCGGTTACGAGGCCGGTCATAAGCCCGGTCCGGGCCCGTCGCGTCCGAGCTTTCGTCATCAGATTCGAGCCGGGGAATCCGGCCTGGTGCTCGCCCGTGGCACGAGCCGCTGGCGTTCGCAATCGGAAGCTTGAGCACAGCCGATGTTCGCAAGCGAACGATTGCGGACCGATGGTGTGCGACCGGCCGGCACGAATCTCAAGGGCGATTCCGTCTCTAAGAGACTTAAAATCAACGCTGAACTCAGCCGATCGAGAGCGCCCTGCCTGGCACCGCGGTGCCGGGACCGCAACTTGCAATTCAGCGATGCCAGTGGCCGGAATAATTAGGGACAGTTACCTATTTTCGGTTCAGTTTTAGCAGCTCGAATGTCTATAGCGAAAATAGGTAACTGTCCCTAATTATTCCGGCCATCGAATACAATCGAAAGGATTATTGATTATGAATTTCAAAACGCTTCACCGAACACTGCCCGTCTTCGGCCTCGGTTTGGCAGGGATGGCGTTCGCGCTTCCGGCGTGTGCCAGCGCGCAAGCCGCAAAGACCGACACGGCAGACACCGATAACACAAATCCGCTATCACGAGATCGCGGCGGGAGAGGGCTCAGCCAGATCGACACCGATGGCGACGGCTCGATCAATCACGCCGAATACACGGCTTTTATGTCCAAGCGTTTCGAGCGCGCCGACAGAGACGGCGACGGCACGCTGAGCGGACATGAACTGCGTGGCCTGATGCAGGCCGGACGCGAGCGGCGTGGTGACTCAGCCGGGCGCGGCGGCGATCAGGACCGTCGTGGGCGAGGCGGACGCGACTTCGCCGACGGCCAGCGTGGTCGTGAAGATCGCGGTGGCCACGGTGGTCGCGATTCAGCTTGGGGGCATGGTCGCGAGGGTCGCGATGGCGACTCGCGTCGTGGTGAATGGTCCATGAACGGAGGCCGACGCGGCGGCGAGGAATCCGGCCGAGGGCGCGCGCCACGCGCCCAGCATCCCGAAGATCGCAGCCGGGGTCGCCAGGGTGGTTTCGGCGGCGGCGGTGATCGCGAACGCCCCGATCCCGCGGCGATCTTCAAGCGCTTTGACGCCGATGGCGATGGACGCCTGACGAGTGAAGAGGCGCCCCCGCCGATGGCCGAGCGGTTC
>JAJFLK010000400.1 GCA_021772735.1 Candidatus Sumerlaeota bacterium
CAAGATAAACCCATTTTGATGCAAGAATCGTTTTCGTGGCTCCGGGCACTCGGCGAATTCGCCCGATGAATTCGCCCAATGATCCTACCCTGGGGATCGCTCAGTCGCCGGTCCTGTTACGGCCGATCCCTTTGATCTCAAGGATCGCCTCATGCAGAAGCCTCTGCTTGAGGCGCCGTTGGGCTTCGATGTAAGACGCCCCGGCGTCGCCGTTCAAATGATGGCCGTGTTCGCTCTCGATCTCTTCGAAGACCTCATCGAAACGCAGCCGCAGGCGCTCGATCGCCGGCCCCAGACCGGCCGAATTGACGCGATTCTCGAATTTCGCGACCTCCTCGGAGGTCAGCTCCCAGGCGCGCTGGCTGGCGTGAATTCGTTTCTCCCGGTTCGAGGCCACAACGCCTTCCAGGTCGCCGATGTCGAGCAACGTGACGCCATCGACGTGGCGGATTTCGCGATCGAGGATTCGGGGCACCGCCGCATCGATCAGGCAGACCGGCCTTCCCGGCTCCGCGCCCTGGCGCACCTGCTCGAACATCGCCCGAGTGACCAAGAAATTCGGCGCAAACGCCGCGCCCAGCATCAGGTCCGCATCGCGCACGGCCTCGGCCATCCGGTGAATCGGCAGAACCTCGGCGTCCAGCCCCTCGGCGACGGCTCGGGCGTTTTATTCAGAGCGATTGACGATGGTCAGCTTTCCCGGAGTATGGCTCGCGATCTCCACGGCGGCAGCCCTGCCGATCTTGCCCGCGCCGATGACGACGCAGAACTTCCCCGCCAGGGTCCGGAGCACTTCTTCGGCCCTCATGACCGAGGCCCGTCCGAAGCTCAGTGTGCCCGAATTGAGGCCGGTTTCCGTCTTGACGCGTTTGGCGCACCGGTTTGCGCGGTCGACCAGTCGATGCAGGTTTTGCCCCGCCATCCCAGCGGTCTGGCTCAGTTCGAAGGCGTCACGAATCTGTGCCTTGATCTCGTTCTCGCCGAGGATCATCGAGTTCAAGCCGGAATTGACGGCAAAAAAGTGCCGAACCGCCTCGACGCCGTTGTAATTATAAAGCGGCGCGGTGTGATGTGCGTCCAGCTCCGGAGTCGCCAACGTGAGAAAAAACTTTTCAAGCTGCGTCGCGAACGATTCGTATTCCGGGCCATACGCATAGACCTCAGTCCGATTGCACGTCGAGAGCACGAACGCCTCAGTCGCCAGGTCTTCCTCGCCGAGCCGGCCCAGGATTCTTTCGACCTGAGGTCTGCCTATCGCAAAGCGTTCACGAATCGCCAGCTCGGCCCGTTCGTGACTAATCCCACAGACGTAGAGACGAGGCACGGGTCTCCCGTCATCCACCTCATCTCGACGCTGCTCTTTATTTTCCGTCTTCAATTCGCCTCTCCCCCCGTTACGTTCGCTTCTGCCGCGCTCCGGGCGATCTCGCCGGCCGCCGTCATGGCCAGCTCGATGCGCTCGGCGACCGAAACTCCGGCTCTCCAATTTCCAAAAAATCGAATCCCTTCGTGGCGCTTCTCGACTTCGTCAAGCGCGTGCTGGATCTCGAAGTAATCCATTCCATATCGCGGGATCGCGCGATCCCAACGCCGAACGGCGAAGACCCTCGCGCTTCCATTCCAGCCCAGCGCGAGGCCCAGATCATGCTGGACGATCTCGCGCAATTCATCGTCGCACAGCCTTGCGGTATCGGGATCCAGATCGCCGCCCAGCATCACCGTCAGCGCCGCGCAACCCTCCGGGGCGCGTCCGGCCTGAAAGTTCGAGTTGAAGATCGCCCCGAGCACGTGCAGGCCTTCGCCGCGCGCCGCGAGGAATCCGAACCCCTCGGGGATCGACAGCGCGGAGGTCTCGACCCCCAGGCCGACAACCGCCAGTGGGCAGTAATGAATCCCCGCAAGACGCGCCGCCGCTTCGGGCGCAAAGCCTTCGATCCATTCGGCAGTGTTCCACGACTCGCCGCACGCGATGACCTCATCGGCCGACCAAATTTCGGCCCCACTTTTGCGCTCGACTTCGATTGTGAATCTCGATGTCGCCGACGCCGCCGTTGTCCCGCCGCCGGATCGATCCGCGGGAGTGATGGAGAGGACGCGAGCGCCGGTAATGACGCGATCGCCCAGGCGTGTTGCGAGCGCCTGAGTCAGCCGCCCCAGCCCTTGCTCAAGAGTGACCATCTCCGGCATTGAAGGCTTTGCGGGCTTGTTCGAGGCCCCCTCGGCTTCGCTCGCTCGTCCGGCGGCTTTGCTCGCTCTGGCTTTGGCGATGAACCCTTTGATGACGCTGCCTGACGCTCGCTCGGAGTCCTTTAACATCGGGAACGTGGCGGCCGTGCTCATCAACTTGGGATCGCCCGCCCAGATGCCGGAGACCATCGGCTCGAAGGCGCGCGCGTAAACCTCGGCGCCGAACCGGCGCTCGACGAATGTGCGTAGCGGCTCATCGCCCTGGACCGGTTTGACGAAAGGCTCGCGCATCAGCCGCATCTTCGCCCGCGCCGAGAAGAGGCCGCTGCGCACGAGCTTGCCCGGACCTGCCGGCACCGAGTGCAGCCGCCCGCCGCGCCAGATGTATCGCTCCTGGCCGCGCATCGAGGTGCGACGCGCCTCGTCGGCGACTCCCGCCCAATCGAGCAGTTCACCGAACGATGCGAATTTATCCAGGACGGTGTTGGGCCCGCTCTCGAAGAGAAATCCATCGCGGCGCGCCGAACCCATAACGCCCCCGCTCGCGCTCTCGCGCTCGAAGACGCGCACGTCAACGCCCGCCCGAGTCAGGAACGCGGCCAAAGCCAGCCCCGAGATGCCACCTCCACAGATGGCTACGGGAATCGAACGCTCGCCGCCTTCGCCGCGCCGGGTCGCGTCGCTTTGGCCTGGGGAGATTTTTTCGGTCACGGTCATGGCTCTTATTCGGTTTCCGGTCCGGTGCGGCTATGGCGCTGCGGCCCGCCTCGTCTCTAAAGCGTTCTGGAGAAAGTCTGCCTTTGCCCCTCGGCGACATTGCGTTGGAGACGCGCGTCGAAGACCATCGCCACGTTGCGCACGAGGAGCCGCCCGACGAACGAAAGCTCGATGGTCTCTTCTCGGTTTTCGATCAATCCATCAATGATGAACGGCTCCAGGCGGCCCAGCTCTTCGGCGAAGTATTCGTTGAAATTAATCGAGAAAGTCTCGCTGATCGCCCGTTTATCCAGCGTCGACCGGCACATCAGATCGCCGATTACCTGACGCCTGATTTCGTCGTCCGGCGTGAGCATCAATCCTCGCTCCGTCGCCAGGCGGCCCTTCTTGATCGCCTTCGTATACTGCGTCAGCTTCTTCACGTTTTGCGCGAAGCCATTGCGGACCGAGCTGATCGACGAGACGCCCATACCGATCAGGTCCGTCCCGGCCTTGGTCGTGAAGCCCATGAAATTGCGATGAAGCGTTTCGTTATCGAACGCCTGGGAGAGTTCATCGTCGGGCAGTGCGAAGTGATCCATCCCGATGAAGCGATATCCTTCGGCCAGGAATCGCTCATACGCCGTCAGGAAGATCTGAAATTTCGTCTCGGCCGAAGGCAGCGAATCGATATCGATCGTGCGCTGATGTGCCAGACGTTCGGGCAGAAATGCGAAGTTGTATAGAGCGATCCGATCGGGCCTGAGCTGAAACACCTTGTCCAGGGTTTCGCCGAACGTGGCCTCGGTCTGATACGGAAGCCCGTAGATCAGGTCGTAATTGATGCCTTCGAAACCGAGAGCG
>JAJFLK010000005.1 GCA_021772735.1 Candidatus Sumerlaeota bacterium
CAAGTGCCCCGAGTGCGGCATGCCGCTGCGGCCAAAATCCTGGTTTATCGAAAAATACAAGGATCAGCTCGCCTCTGAGAGGCCCGATACGCGGCTGACCAAAGTCGGCGCAGGGGAGCAATACTGGGTCGTCAAGCCGCACCCCGACGGCGGGGTCGAGATCGGCGAATTCACATCGGTCGCGGAGGCCGAGGCCGCTGGCGAAGTGGCCTATCACCCGAGCCGCTTCGAGAGAGTGCGCGAATACGTCTGCCTGACCGAGGGCCAGGGCTGCTATGGCAATACGTATTACTCGCCGGGGCTCTGCCCGACGTGCCTGGAGCCGGTTCAATCCACCGGACACATGGATCACAATCCGATCCACGGTGGCGTGTTCATCATGGCCGATAATTTGTATCACCATCTTGAAGCGACGCTGCCGGCGACCGACGAGATGCGGCTTTACTTTTATAACGATTTCAAAGAGCCGCTGGACCCGAGAAATTTCAAGGCCCGGGTTGTGATCGAATCTTTTGACGAGGAAGCCGACGAGTTGATCGAGACGGAGATTCCGCTGGTTCACAAGCACGAGTTGGACCCCTACCTTGTCGCCGAGTTGGGCAGCGTCGAGGATTATCCATTTACGCCCGCCGTTTTCGCATGGCTCGCTGGCGAGGAGAAACGATTCGATTTTCCGTTCGACGCCTTGACCGTGGAACCCGAGCCCGACACCGAATTTGCGGTCGGCCGATTGCATGCTCACGGCGAGAGGGAAGCCGTCGAGATTCCCTCAACGGCCGGCGGCGTGATCGAAGAGATCCTCAAGCGCGATGCGATCATTCGCGATCGGATCGAGGCTGAGAAGTGGTTTGAGATTCACACTCCGGCATTCGACGCGAAGGATCTGGCCGAGGCGCTGCGCGATCTGTCTGGGGAGCTTTCAGGCCGCGACCGCAACAATCTGCGCAAAGCGGTTGACCGAATCAAGCTCGCGGCCGATCGGCTTGATCGCGCCGGAGACACCTCGGATGCGCCTCGGGTAAAGAGTTATTACAAAGAGTTCGCCATAGCCGTCGCCGACATCCAGGCGCTGTTTGGCAAAGAGTAGGGACGCTGTTAAACGCGGAAGAACGGAACGCGCCGGTCGCGCCAGATGGCGAATCCGATTAGAATCCGTTCGTCGAGACGGGGTATCCCTGCGGGCGAGGCGCGCGGACCTGAAAGCGAACTTTCAATTTGTCTTCGGCAAGGGCGCGGCAGGCTTCGATGTCGACCTCTGGCAGGGCCAGAACGCGCATCCGAACATCGGGCACGTGCCGTTTGACTTTTTTCGTGAAATCCAGCATCGCGTCGAACGCGCCTTTTCGATCCTGCGGGCTTGAGATCTTGTTGTAGGTCTTCTTGTTGTGCGCGTTCATCGTGACGGTCACGCTGTCGAACACGCCGGACAGGCGAGACGTGATGTTCTTGCCGTGGATCAGATTGCCGTGACCGTTCGTATTGAGACGCACGCGGCATCCGCGCACCTTGAGCGCCTCGGCGACTTTCAAAACCACATCGAGGCGCAACGTCGGTTCGCCCAGACCGCAGATGACGACCTCTTCGAAGCGATCCGTATCGCCGACGGCGTCCAGGAGCTCAGAAGCGCTCGGCTCCCCGGGCAGCTTCAGATAATGACCCAGTAGCCGATAGTCGTCGTCGCGCTCGCAGAAGCAGCATTCATTTGTGCAACGGTTGGTCACGTTCACGTAGAGACGATTTCGCACCGAATAGGTGATCTCCGTTGTGTCGTCGACGTCCAGTCCATAAAGCTTCACTGCGTTTGCCGTCGTAATTCGAGCGACATCCTGATACGTGAATCCCGTCGCGTCGGCGAGGCCCTTGATCGTGAATTTCATATACGAGGGTTCATTGCGGCGGCCGCGTTTCTTTTGGGGAGGCAGATACGGCGAATCGGTCTCGGCGACGATCCGGTCCAGGCCGACCCTGGCGATGGTCTCGCGCAGGTGACTGCCGTTGGGATAAGTAATGACGCCGCCGACGCCGAGGTAGAAACCGAGATCGAGCAGCCCGAATGCGTCGTCGCATGTTCCGGAAAAGCAATGCACCACGCCACGGCTTGTGATGTCGGGATTTGAGGAGAAAAAGTCGATCAATTCGGGGTAGGCGTCGCGGCAATGCAGAACAAGGGGGAGGCTCAGCTCGCTCGCAAGCTCGGCCTGCGAAGCGAGGACGCGGAACTGGCGGTCGCGGTCGAACCCATCCCAGTGGAAATCCAGCCCGACCTCGCCGATGGCCACGACCGAATCGAGCCGGGCAAGTTCTTTCAGCTCGGCCAGCGTATCGTCGCGGAAGGTGCGATCGTGTTGAGGGTGGACGCCGACCGCGGCGCGAAGGAAAGGAAACCTCTTGGCCAGATCGACCGCCCGGCGGCTGCTCGAGAGGTCGTCTGCGATGCAGACCAGCCGCTCAATACCCGCATCCTTTGCACGTGCCAGTACCCTGTCCAGGTCGCGGGAAAACTTCTTGTCTTCCAAATGGGCGTGAGTGTCGATCAACATGCGTGTCCAACCCAGCTTCGGTCGCCGCCGCCGGATATGCGACGCCCGTCATGCCCTCCATGGATACGGGTAATCGACCGGCAACTTCGCCGAGGTTCGCCGTTCCCACAAATCGGCTAACCGAAGCCATATCAATCTTACACTTTTCGCGGTGTCAGGCCAACCTCGAATCTCATTTCTCCCATTCACGGCTCGATTTCCCGCCCTGCGAAAGCCCCACCGTGAATCCGAGCCATGTGCTTCTTGCTTGCCATTCTTGGCTTTACGGCATAACAATGTACCGGGCCGCACGCGCCACAGGTTCATTTGAGTTTGAACAACGACTCCATCGAGACCGCCTTTTATCCCATGAGCCGCTCGCATGCTCACAGGGCAGTTCTACGTTCGTCCCGCATGTGTCGGGCGGCCCTATTCGTATTGTCGATACTGTTGTTTATTCCGAGCTCCGGCTCGACCCAGGATTCGGTGCCCGGCGCCGCAGACGCCCCTCAAGCATTCACCGGAGCAATCGTTCTTGACGCCATCTCGGGCCAGTTCCGCGATGACATTCGGGCTGGCCGAATGATCGACGAATTGGGCGGGCTTCCATTCAACAGCGTGATCGTGCAGGTCCGTGTTTATGCGGATGCTTATTACAATTCGGATCTTGTCCCGCGAGCGCTGGGGATCAGCGAGTCGTTCGATCCTCTGGATCGCTTGCTTAAGGGGCTGCGCCGCAAATCGGCGAAGCCCGATTCGGGATCCTCCGGGCTCGCATCAGGCATCGAGAGCCGGAGTGTGTATGTCTGGTTCGATGCGTTTCGGGTCGCCAATGTCAATCGCCCCGTGCCTGTCGGAGAGACTCACGTCAGCGTCGCGCATGCGGACTGGCTGACTCGGAATGCGGATCTCGACACTGAAGACGCCGGAGGAAACCAGTATCTCGAACCCGGCCTGGACGAGGTCCAAAGACATCTTTCGGCGGTCGTTCGCGAGCTGATCGGCCGTTATCCGGTCGACGGCATTATCTTCGGGGGCCTCGAATACCCCGAGGGCGATAGCCGATGGGGATATCACCCGGCGATGATCCGGGCCTGGCGTGAGAAAACAGGAAGCCGCGGCCAGCCTGAACCGGATGACGCCGTGTGGTCCGAGATGCGCCGGGAGAACATTAACCGGACATTGCGCAATCTCACGCGGGCCGCCCGCGATGCTCGCAAGGACGTGACGATCGGTGTGTTCGCTTCGGCCGAGGGCGATGCGCCGGCGTCGCTCGATGGATTTTCCGAGACGGTCGCTTATCGCGGGGCGCATCAGGATTGGCTCGGATGGATGAAAGCCGAGGAAGCGGATTTCATACTCGTGAGCAACCACCACGCCGAGAGTTCGCCCTCCGAAAAGAGGGGAAGCTTCGACTCTTGGAATGCGTTTGCGGCCGAGGCCGTTCAGTCAACCGGTGTCGAGGCGATCATCGGCGTCGCCGGGTCGCTCAATATCTCGCTCGACGTCCTCAATCAGATTCGGCGCACGCGAGGCGCGGGCCTCTCCGGCGTGGCGCTGTCCAGCTACCGCGAGCCGATTCAGGATTCGACCGCACGCAAGGTATTCTTCCGCGCGCTGGCCAAGACCGAGCTTGCGCCAGATGCTTTTCGCCTGCCCTTTCCCGCGCGCGAAGTCGCGGCCGAAACTCAACCCGATCCGGCCGATGCGTTTCCCCCGGTTCGCGAGAAGCCCAGCGACGTCGCAACTGCGGAACCTGAGGCAATGCCCGATCTTGAAATTCCTCCTCCGCCGACCGCAGATTCGGCTGGGGCGGTGGAGATAGAAATTGCTTCGGGCTCGATGGTTGGAGATTCCGAGGATCCTTCGGGCCGCGGCGGAAGCGATTCGGACTCCGAGCAGTCCAGAGTCATCGAACCCGACGCGGAAGCGATGCAGATTTTGAAGAGGCGATTTCCGAATATCTTCTAGGCGCGCAATCTTTTCACATATATGAACGAGAGGACCATCCTTCGCCGCGCGCGGCAGATTCTGAGCGAGGAGAATCGCGCGCTGGAGCTGACGTTGGCTTCGATCGACCGGCGGTTCGTTCGGGCTGTCGGCTTGATTCGCGATGCCGGCGGCAAGGTCGTAGTTATCGGCGTTGGCAAATCCGGGCTGGTCGCCCAAAAGATCGCAGCCACGATGAATTCGCTGGGGACGACCGCCGTCTTCATGCACGGAAGCGACGGCGTCCATGGCGATCTCGGCGTCCTTGATTCGAATGATGTCGTGCTTGTGCTTTCCTATAGTGGAGCGACGGCGGAGCTACTCTCGAACCTGCCGACGATACGGCACATGGGCGCAAAGGTCATCGCGATGACCGGCGATCTAGGATCGCCCCTGGCGGTCGTCGCCGATGTCGTGCTTCCGATCGTGATCGAGCGCGAGGCGTGTAATTTGAATCTCGCCCCGACCAGTTCGACCATCGCCATGATGGCGCTGGGCGATGCCCTTGCGCTCGTGCTTTCCGAGATCAAGGGCTTCCGCCCCGAGGATTTCGCCCTGGTTCATCCCGGCGGAATGCTTGGCCGGCGCCTGCTGCTCAAGGTCAGCGATCTGATGCACGGTGGCGCTGAGAATCCGCTGGCCATTCCCTCGATGCCTGCCGCCGAGATTACCGACCTGCTCACGCGGTCACGTTTGGGTGGCGTCAATATCGTGAATAACCGTCGTTCGCGTCGCCTCGTTGGCGTCATCACCGATGGCGATGTGCGCAAGGCGCTCTCGCGGCGCGGAGAATTCTTTAATCTGCGCGCCGAAGATATCATGACCGCCGAGCCGACGACGGTCCGTTCCGATATGCTTGCCAGCGAGGCACTCGCCTTGATGGAAAACCGCCCGGCGCAGATTTCGGTTTTGCCGGTGATCGAAGACTCCGGCCGATGCGTGGGTCTGCTCCGCGTCCACGATTTGCTTACGCTGGGTAAATAGCCGAACCCTTGAGCGCGAATCATCAAACAGATACAATACCGGCTTGGTCTTGCCTGGTCAGGGGGATCGAATTGCGATCGAATGAACGGATGACGGGATGATCGACAGTAAGGAATTCGCCGAACTCGACGCGCTGGAGCGCATTCGCGCCATCGACCGCGAATACGGCCCCAAG
>JAJFLK010000041.1 GCA_021772735.1 Candidatus Sumerlaeota bacterium
CCGGCGCCCTCGCCGGTTGAAAAATTCAAGCACACCGCCCAGAGTGGCGGCGTGAGAACCAGACAGGATAAGATGGCAGGACGACTCGCCGGGATTAAGCCCGCCCAATGCCGGATTCCGGCATCCTTTTTATCCGAATATCTTTGAACGCCCGGGCCTCGTGCGTCCATCATCTGATAGAGGCGGGGGCACGGCGCGGCCGCTCCGCCACGCTGCATGAAGGCTGGACCTGAATCGGTGACCGCCGCCCTGTGGGGCGCAGGAGGACCACACCGCAGGTGAATCTGATCCCCAAGGGCCTATGGGAAACGTTCTGCCTCGATCCGACCGAGGCGGAGTTCGGTCCCTTGTATGACGCCAGCCGTGGGCTCGTCTACGCGATTTGCCTGAGAATCCTGAAGAACGAGGAAGACGCCGCCGACGCGTTCCAATCGACGTACGCAAGATTGATCGCTCACGCGCGGGATTTCGACCGTGCGAGCGAGGTCGAAGACTTCCCCGCCCTGGTTCGGCTCTATGCCGTGCGCGAGGCCGACGCGTTGCGCAAACGCCGCAACCGGCGATCGAAAAAGGAATTTGCCGTGGAGATATTACCTATTAAAGGCGACTCGCGTCCGCTGCCGGCCGAGATCGCCGCAGCCCATCAGATTCGCGAGAAAGTCGAGGCGCTCGTCGAGACGCTCCCCGACCCATACCGCGTGCCGCTGGTTCTTTATTACTTCCAGGGCATGACGCACCGGGAGATCGGAGCGGCGATGGGCAAATCGGCTGCGACGATCCATTATCGAATCAAGAAGGGCGAGAGGCAACTCGAGCCCTCGATGACAAAAGCCGGATTGCGCGAGGCGTTGCGCCTGATGGCGCCGGCCGCGGCGACGCTGTTCTTCATCATGCCTCCGCCGAGCCTCGAAGCCGCGACGGTCTGGCCCGCTGCGTCGGCGGGGGCGGCCCGGTTCTCCGGCGGCCGAGCGGGCATGAGTGGGCTTGGGCAGAGCCTCAGGTTCGCCGTGCCTGCGGCGACGCTCATCGGATTGATCTTGCTGCTTGCGCTGGGTCTCCACGCGGGCCTCCAGGCGACGGGCCCGACGCGGGTCGAGGCTTCGGCCGCATCGATAGTTACGATCGAAGCGGGCGAGATGAATGAATCAACTGAAGAATCCGGGTTAGCGGCCGTTGATGACGCGCTCGCGGGAATTATCACCAGAGACTAATCCGGCGACTTGCGTCCCGCCTCACCCTTGCCCATGATTGAGGCATGAAACCGGACGGATCGGCCTCGATGCCCTGGGCGCGCGCCGCGCTCGATCTCCTTTACCCGCCGACGTGCTCGTTCTGCGAGAAGCGGCTGCTGCCCGACGAGCAAACGGTCTGCGACCCATGCCGCGCGAGCATGTTGCCTGCCGACACCTGGCGCTGCCCGAGGTGCGGCGCGACCGGATCCGGAAGCGCGCCGGACCAAGGTAAGAATTGCCCACGCTGCCCGGCGCCCGAAGCAAGATACGCGGGCGTATTGTCCGTTTCGCGCTATGCCGAGCCTGCGGTTCGGCGTTGCGTGCAGCTTTTCAAATACAATCAGCGGCTCGAGATGGGACGCCTGATGGCGGATATGATGATCGTCCGCATGGGGAATCCGCTCCGCGCCCTGGACGATCGCGTCGAGTGGGTCGTGCCCGTGCCGCTTCACTGGCGGCGCCGCGTCGGCCGGGGGTTCAATCAGGCGGGGCTCCTTGCCGAGCCGCTGGCCGAGGCCTTGCAGATGACTTGCGCGGCCGATCTGCTTCGACGCACGCGGCATACCCGCCGTCAGGTGGACGTTCCGGTCGAGCAGCGCGAGAGCAATGTGCGCGGCGCCTTCGAAGTCGCGCCCGAGTACGGCGAGGTATCAATCCCCGGGGTTCTGCTTGTCGATGACGTCGTCACATCGGGCGCCACCGTCGCCGAGTGCGCACGGATGCTGTGCGCGGCCGGGTGCCCGCAAGTCTGGGTGGCCGCCTTCGCTCGGGGTTGACGTTCGGGAGCCGACACCCGAAAAGCTGGGGACAGCCATCCATTTGCAAAAACCTTGGGGCCGCGCAATACACTGGGCGGATCGCAAACGGTGGGAGTCCCCAGGTCTTCGCCGCCGAGCTTGCATCATACGACGTTCGGCATAAAGTAGAGCGTCAGATTCACCGCGCCGATGATCCAGGCCAGAAACATCGCGGGCCCTCGGCCCAGGCGTTCGTCCCACCACAGCAGCGCAAGAATCTGGGCCGGAACGCCGAACATCGCCATCAGATCGAAATCCCAGAAGATGCTGAAATCGGCGTTCCACGTCATCGAGAAGAGCAAGAGCCCTCCCAATGCCGCGCCCAGATACACCGCTTCGGGCCGGCGTCGGAAGAACAGGTCGATCAGCGCCAGGGGCGCGATGGCAAGCAAGGGCGCGCTGGTCAGCCATAAGTTCAGGACATCGCGAATGTAAAAATATTCGAGAAAGAGGTATCGGGTCTGATCACCCGATGGCGTGAAGTCGATCCACAACCTGTTGTCCGGGCCGCCCCTGGCATTGCCATACCACGGGCTTTGTTCGAGGCCCGTGCCCGCAAAACGTGCAAAGAGCATCGTGCCGGCCAGAAGCGAGAACGGTGCGATGCAAAGAGCCAGCGCTCTCCAAACTCGCGCGGCGTCCGGTGACTTCCTTGATGTCTCGGCTTTGAATCGAAAAAACCATATGGCAACAAGGGTCGCCTGCGCGCCGGTCGAGAAGAGCACCATTCCGTGAGACCAGACGGCCAGCATGATGAAGATTGTCTCTAGCCACGGAGGTCGCTTGAGGCCGAGCCTGAAATATCGCAGTCCGGCCAGCAGGTGAAGTCCGGTCAGGGCGTAGGCGATCGGCGTTGTCTCGACAAAGCTGGCGAAGACGATCGCCCAGGGGCTGGCGAGCATAAACCAAACCGCCGCGCCGGGGGCAATCCGGCCCAGAGCCCCGCGCGCGAGCACCAGCGTTCCGCCGGCCAGGATCATTCCAGAGGCCACGGAGCTGAGTCGGACAGCGGCCTCGCCCGAATCGATGCCGATCAGCGCGACAAGTTGATAGCTCAGGTAATGCATCCAGCGGCCAAGCGGCTCGCTGCCCATGATGAAGGGATCCGACGCCAGATCGAACCAGATCGGCCCATCGCCCATGATGACCCGATATTGAAAACGATTGAAGAAAAGGCCGACGGCCACGACGACCACCAGGCCGCGAATCCAGGTCAAAACCCCGATCGCGGCGCGAGGCAGCCGGCTCATCATTCGCCCGACGCGTTCGGTCACCGGCTTGAATTCGCCTGGACCCAGCGCGAGGCCCACAACACCAGCCAACGCAAGCCCGATTAACAGCTTGCCGATCTTGTGGCCGGGCAATTCCCAGAACAGGTCGCTCGGACGATACACCCGATTGAAGTAATACAGGACCGGAAGCACCGCGCCGACGAGCAGCGAGATCACAAAGACCAATTGCGGCGAGAGCTTTTCTTCGTTGCTTCGGTTCACGGATGACCCATCCCCCGAGCGCCCCAGACTACACGGCTCCGCCTCCATGTGCGACCCTGCCAGAGGCTCGGTTGGGGGGAAAATGATGGCATACGGCCCGGCTCTGCTTTAAGCTGGATGTCAGAGTGGCGGTGGGCCGATCATTGCCCGTGTATGTGCTCGAACTGCGCACATTTCGGGCGATAAATCGGGCCGGATCGCCACCCGCGCCTGGCTCGGCGGGACGACCCCTCCGAAGCCCCCTTGGAGGATCGCAATGACCGATGCTATTTCACAGAAAGTCGCCGTTTTTGTCGAGCCGACACCTAACCCCAACAGCCTCAAATTCATAATCGGGAGGCAGATTCTTGAATCGGGGTCCTATGATTTCGATACGGCTGACGCTGCGGCCGAATCCGCGCTCGCCCGGCCGCTCTTCGAGATCGCCGGGGTTGCGGGCGTATTCCTCGGCGCGAACTTTGTCGCGATTCGCAAGAGCCCCGATGCCGTATGGTCCGACATCGAAGATCGAACCGTCCAGGTGATCGAAGATATCGTTTCGACCGGAGTGCCGGTCGTCACTGCCCCGGCCGAAGCTGCTCCAGAACAGGCCGGAGATATGAGCCCGGCCGAAGCGACGATACGCAAGATTTTGGATACCGAAGTTCGCCCGGCCGTGGCCTCGGATGGCGGCGACGTGGTTTTCCGCAATTATGACGACGCCAGCGGCGTCCTGACGCTTCAGCTCGTCGGCGCATGCAGCGGCTGCCCGAGCTCGACTTTTACATTGAAGATGGGAATTGAGC
Source organism: Candidatus Sumerlaeota bacterium (assembly GCA_021772735.1). Lineage (GTDB taxonomy): Bacteria > Sumerlaeota > Sumerlaeia > MVZB01 > JAJFLK01 > JAJFLK01. The sequence goes on from JAJFLK010000041.1 coordinate 4,308, forward strand.
GCCGCTTGAAGGAAGACGTTCCGGAATTGACCGAAGTCGTCTCGATGGCGTAGCGAATCAGTCCACGCGAAATCGGAGGGGATAACGCTGATGGCTGACGTAACTGACGGCGCGTCCGCACCGGATGAGCGCAAGCCCGATCGCCCTTGGATCATGCGGACGTATTCGGGATACAGCAGCGCCCGGGCGTCGAACGAGCTTTATCGCAAGAACATCGCCAAGGGCCAGACCGGCCTGTCGGTCGCCTTCGATCTGCCGACGCAAACCGGATACGACTCGGACGATCCGTTGGCTCGCGGCGAGGTCGGCAAGGTCGGCGTGCCGATCTGCCATATCGAGGATATGAAGGTTCTGTTCGATTCGATCCCGCTGGCCGAGACCAATACCTCGATGACGATCAACGCCCCGGCCGCGTGGCTGATGGCGCTCTATATCGCCGCGGCCGAGGATCAGGGCGCGGACGTGAGGGCCCTGCGCGGCACAACGCAAAACGACATTCTCAAAGAGTACCTTTCGCGCGGGACCTACATCTTTCCGCCCGAGCATTCGCTGCGCCTCACCCGCGATCTCGTTACGTACGCGGTGCGCAACATCCCGGCTTGGAATCCGCTCAACATCTGCAGCTACCACTTGCAGGAAGCCGGAGCGACGCCCGTGCAGGAATTGGCTTACGCGATGTCGAACGCGATCTGGATTCTGGACAGCATCAAGGCCAGTGGCGGCTTCACGGCCGATGAACTCTCGAAGATCGTCGGCCGGTTCTCATTTTTCGTGAACGCCGGGGTCCGCCTGTTCGAAGAAATTTGCAAGATGCGCGCGTTCGTCGAGCTTTGGGATGGGACCGCCCGC
>JAJFLK010000401.1 GCA_021772735.1 Candidatus Sumerlaeota bacterium
CCCCGACGTCTTTGACGACGTTGTAGTAGAGATCGCTTGTGAACCACTCGCCATCGGGAACCTCGCGCAGGATTTGCTCGCGCTCGCGCGAGCTACGCGGATAGATAATATCGACCGCGACCGGCAGGCCCTTGTTGATCCCGAAGACCCGGTAGAATTCAATTTCGTTGGTCTTCAGGGATCGGGAGCAGCCCGTCAGAGCAAAGCTCAAGAGTGCCAGACCTAGAATCGCGCGCCGCATAAGTTTCTCCTTCGATCTTTCATTCGGTCTTAATTTCGCCGCTTTGGGCGCCTAACTCTGTTTTCCCTTGGGCTGGCTCATTTTGCGAAATTCCTGAGTCGTCATCGAGTTGACCAATTGGTGGAACTGATCGCTTGAGACTTCGGGATGCAGATCGCGGACCTTTTTCTCGAACGTCTGCCAGAGGTCGGCGCGCCCGCCGCCGATCTTGAAGATCGCCGCCGAGACGCTGCTGGCATTCCGAATCGCCGCCGGGCTGATCCGGTCCCAAATTTCCTGGTTCCATTCGGTCGCCGCCTTCTCATATGCAGAGATCAGAGAGACCTGCCAGTGTGAGAGATCGTTGAGGTAGTTCCGGATGTCTTCGACTGCTTCAGCGTCATTCTCGCTCAGGAGCTTCTGGATCATCGACTTTAAATCGTGGAACTGAAAGGGGAGAAAATAGCGCGATTCGCCTCCGCCACCGCCGGCATTGGTCTGGAGAACGCCCTTGGTGAACTGCTCGTTGTTCAGGGCGAATTCGTAGAACAGTTTAGCGAGCTTGAGGAAGCTGTTGTCGGCCTGGGATTCGTCCAGGCCCAAGGTCTTGCCCAGGTTTTTCGTATCGAAAATCTCTTTCAAGAGGCTGGCCGTCCCCGCCACATCGGCTTCGGCCAGCGGAAGGTGGTCCTTCGGAGGTGGGCCGTTCCCGCCGGCGGGCGTTGGTTCGATGGGCGCGATCATTTCTTCCGGCGGCCCCGGAGGTTTATAATCCGCCGCATCCTCGGCGATCGGCATCATCAGGCGTAGCTGCTCGTTGATGGCCGCGCGGCGCCCGGGCGGCACCTTGGACATGGATTCGCGGAACTTGGAGCGCAGCGCGTCGAACCGCGTCGCAGGCTCAGCCATCTGATATTGAACCTGGCTGGCGAGCAACTCATCGGCGATGACGCGGGCCTCAACCCATGCCCCATGATCGATCTGCCGCTTTGGCTTTGCATTGGCCTTGGGCTTGGGCCGCGCGATCGTCTTCGTTCCCCCCTCCTCCTCTTCGGGGGCGAAGTGGGCGGTCGTCAGCCGGATGGCCATAAGAGAAAGCGATTCGGTATCCTGGCCCATCTCGCGCAAAACCTTAACCGCGACGCTGCCGCCCTCCTGGAGGATCGCTGTGAGCAGGTGCATGGGTTCGATGCTCGGGGCTTTGGTCTGGTTGCGAGCCTTCTCTGCGATGGCGAGCAGCGTGCCACCGCGAGGTGTTTCGGCGACGTCTTTCGGATCGACGCTCTTTGGGGCATCGACTTTGTAAAGCGCGCCGCGCCCGATCCAGGTCAGCGGGCCTGTCCAGCGGTCGTATTGGAGCGCCTGACGCGCGACCTCGGCCGGATTCAGCTTCGTGTTGGAGAAAAAATCCGCGACGACCGGCGCGTCTGATTCAGCAATAACGGCGAAAATGTGCTCGACGCTTACGAAGGTCGAGCAGGATTTCGCGGCGAGCTGCCGTGCCCGCTCCAGCATCATCCGCGCCGCCGCCGAGGGCACCGGGGTCGATCCGAAGCCGGCGTCCGGCATGCGCCGGGGCTTGGTCGAAAATTCCAGAACACTATTGCCGACGACAAAGTGCTCGCCGGTTTCGAGCAGCTCGGGCGGCGAATCCCCCTTGAGCGTTTTGCCTCGAATCTTGGAGAAATTCGTGCTGCCCAGATCCTGCACGAACCAACGACCGTCTTCGTGGAAGACGCGCGCATGGCTTGAAGAGCTGTATGAATCCTTGGAGAGGATAAGATCGTTCGGCGGCTTGCCCCGTCCGCCCGGCGATCGGCCAATATAAACCTCGGGCGCGGCCCCGACATGGCGCAGCCCGTCCTGCGGTCCGCCCGTGACCTCGATGGAGATCTCTCCGGGAGTTTCGCCTGCCTGGGTCATCACGTCGTCGCCTCATTCATCACCGAATCGATTGCCGCACGAATCTCGGCATTGCGTTTTGACATCGAGAACAGCGCCGTATCCATCTTGCGCAGGATCTCCTGGCTTCGGCGCAGAACGGGTTCCATTTTCCCGGCGGCATACTGATGATCGAAGTCCCCATGATTCGCGCAGATGCTGAACCCGTCGAGCGTCGTGATCATCTGCATCCCGAGCGCCAGCGCTTCGTTCCATAATTTGGGGGGAATCGCGTTGGGACGATCCTCGTATCGATCGTCCGCGCTGTAAAAAATCTGATCGCGGCCGAATATCTTCGCGGCGTCGTGCCGGACGTGACCCTCGATCAGCGCCTCCCAGAAATCGCTCTCCTGTCCCTCGTCGAACTCGAGCTCGCTCACCCCTGATAAATCCTGCTTTAGCCCTTCGAGCCCCAGCGAAACATTGCCGATGCCCTGTTCATCGTTCACGACAAGCGTGCGAAACAGAAGCATCCCGAGGCTGAAGATGTCGCAAGGCACCTGGAACAGTGGATAAAGCGCGAACCCGGCGTTATGCACCTTGACGCCATGGATTCGGGTCAGCGCGCGCACCTGCTCTTCGGTCAGTTCGAGAGGGTGACTGCGGACGATCAGCTCGCGCTGGGAGTAATCGTGCTCCGGATCGCGCATGCAGAAGAACGACAGGTCGCTCGTGCCGACGATGTGACGCAGCGTGACCTTGATCCGATCTTTGAGGCTCAGCCATCCCATCCCGACGCCCTCATGATGAATCTCGGCCTTCACGATATACCGGCCTGCTTTATCGGTCTCATCCAGGGACGTGAGCAGGAATCCTCCACGCTGTAGGATCCCGAATGAACTGTTGCGGACGATCTCGGAGTCGTAGACCGGGTTCGAGTTGAACGGCAGCATGAGGATCTCGCCGGCCTCTCCCTGCTCGGCGGAAAGGTCAACGGCCGGCGCGCCGAGAGAAATCAGGTGCGTGCGAAATTGCCACATCGTCGGCAGGTATTCGCCGGTGGCGTCCAGGCCGACCATCATATGGCGCGGCTCGACCCGTAGATGCGCCGTGCCGCAGCGGCGGTGGAATTCGTAAACGGACTGGCACGCCTGAGTGAAGAGCGTCCACTTGAGCTTCAGGATCTCAAGCGCGTCCAGACCCGAGCCGTCTCCGGCGAAGAGGTATCGGCGGCCGAATTCGATCAGTCGCTCCACGTTGCGCAGCCGGAAAGTCTGGCCCTCGGTCGCGCCGTCTCCCAAGTGGGTCTTGAAGAATTCCTTCCAGCGGACTCCGCCCAAAAGGTCGCACATCTCGTCGTAATGAAAATCATTGAGCTCGACCACCAGCGCATTGGTGTCTTCGAACGCGAAGGGCGTGAGATTCTCCAGATACTTCTGCTCGCCATAGCAATCCTCGCGATGCGTGCAGGCCAGGCACGGGAACGTCGCCGCCAGCTCCGCGAATCGCTTGACCTCTTCGGCGCCGCCAAGCTCGGGAGCGGGGTTGCCCGGCAGGCCCGGCACGCTCGCCTGATTGCGAATACATTCGAAGTGATCTGCGGCTTTGGGGTGCGGGTCTTCGCCGTCCTCGACGAGCTGGTAGAACCTTGCGGCCGCGCCCGCCGCGATGTCGGCTTCGTTATATAAGAAGGTTTCGATCGATTCGCTGTATGCCGGCAGGCCGTTGCCGCGCAGCACGGCGTCATCGCGGCAGGTGATCAGAGGCGTGCCCATCGCGCTGAGCGGCCGGAAGAGCTGATGCGTCTTGCGGCAATATAGCAGCGGCGGCCAGGGGCGCGGGTGATCGGCGTGATCCGAGCGCTCCGGAGCCGGCTCGACAAAATACAATTCGGAGAATCCGGATTCGACCCCCGCGACTGAGAGGTAGTGGCCCAGCTCGCGCTGCCAACGCTGCTCGCGAACCCGGTGCGTAAGGCGGCCTCCGGAGTCCTCGAAAAGTTCATACGGCGGCCGTGGCGTCTGAAGCTTCACGGCCAGATACCGCTCCGAGGACCGGTGCCCGGAGCGAATACGCCCGAGGAACACACGCGAGGATCGGCCGTCATCGCTGAGCGTAAAAAACGGACTGCCGCCCGGCTCGACTTTACCCTCCGGCCGGATGATCAGTTCGAGTCGCAACGGGAAATCGCGACCGAGGCCCGGACCCAGGTCGGCGCCGTCGAACATCTCACCCTGAGCGTCGCGCGGCTGAATCTGGTAACGCTGAGAGGTGGGCGTCTTTGGGTCCTCGGCCTTGTTCGGCTCCTTGACCACCGTGTCGTTTTCGCGTCCTCGTGTCACGGAGCCATTAAAGCCAACCTCGCGCGCAAGTTTCAAGCGGATTGGGCGATAATGTGAATTGGCGCACGTTTCGGGTTGATGTGCGCTCGGGTGCGATATCCAAAGATTTGCGGTCGCGGGCAAATTTTCCGCCGAGTAAAGAGTGAGAGGCGGTCCCATCCACGCACTAGCGGGGGTTGCCTTGAAATTCGAGCGCTTGCCTTCCCGCTTTTCCAGTTACGCGGCGAAGAGGTCACGCCGTCGCCAGATTTGCCACCCCGCAGTCAGGCACGCGATCGTGATGCCGCCCAGCACGGCGAGATCGGACCAGATCGGGCCGCCGGCGTTCAGGACCCTGTTCGGATCGCAGTAGTTATAGATCGTGATGAACCTGAGGAACTTCAACCCCGGGAGATACATGATCGAGAAGTGAAGCAGATACGAGCCGACGAAGAACGCGACCAGCACCGCCACCGCTCGGCCGCGTTCGTTGAAGAATACAGCCGCGAGCAACGAGATCGAAACGACGGCCCAGCTCATGGCGGCGAGGTTCAAAGCGGCGTCCACGAATCCATCGAGCTCGATGTGCTCTCCGTAATCGAAGTATCGCGTCCAGATGGTCGTACCGAGCAGAAGCACGCAGATGAGGATCGCCTGAGATACGTATGCAATCCCGGCAACCATGCCATATACACGCGTGCGCGTCACGGGACGCGCCAGCAGGTGTTCCATCAGGCCCTGCTCGGCCTGAGCGGTAAGCAGCCCGGTCGGAATCGTCACCGCGTTGATCATCAGGACGATCAGGACCGAGGGATGCTGATATCCGATGGCGATGATCCCGAGAACGTTGGTCGGCATCAGGGAATCCCCGCCGATGAACGTCTTGAAGAACGGCGCCTCGTCGAACATTTCAAGCATGCGGACGATATCGTCGCGCTCGTGCAGAAAAGCCGAGAGAACCGTTTGGACGATGAAGACAACCGCGGCCAGCAAGATCCAGACGACGACATAGGAAGCGATCCAATGGCGGAGCAACACGAATGGGAAGGGTCTTCTTGCAGAGGCTTTCATGCGTCGCCGCCCTGCGTTGACTTGGTTGCGTCCTCGGGCAGCGCGTCCGGATCATGCGGTGCATTCGGCGCGATATCATCGCGGTAAAAACGAAGGAAGGCCTCTTCGAGCGAAACCTGAGGCGATGAAATATCCTCCACCTCGAAGCCTGCAAGCCAGCGCAGGAGCGGGGCAGGGGAGCCGTGGAATGAGACTTGCCAGGTCCGATCGTGGCCCTTGATCTTCTCGAAAGCAAAGCGAGCCAACTCGGGCGGGCGCGACGAAGATAGCTCGGTCGGCTCGGTCCCTCCGCGCGCAAAGACGAGTTGCAGCCGTTGCTCGCGCTCGGCCCGGATCTCGTCGATGGTCTCAACCGCGACCAGCCGACCCCGGCGCATGATCCCGACTCGCGAACAGATCTCTTCGACTTCGTTCAGGTTGTGCGAGGAGTAGATGACCGTGCCGCCGTCGGCCGCGAATTCGCTGAGGAGTTCGCCGACGGTGCGGCGCACGAGCGGGTCCAGTCCGCTCGTCGGTTCGTCGAGAATCAGCAGCTCGGGATCATGCTGCATCGCCAGCATGAGGCCGACCTTCTGGCGATTGCCGAGCGAGAGGGCTTTAATTTTCCGATCCAGATCGAGTTCAAGACGACGCGCCATGCGTTCGCGCCGGTCCAGGCTGCCGGGCTTCTGTGGCCCGATGCGCAGCAGGAGGTTGCTGATGCGGCGCGGGGTCATGGATCGCCATAGACGCAGGTCAGCAGGCAGGTATCCGATTCGCTCGTGATTTAAATCGTGATGGGTCGCGACAGGATCGCCGAACAGACGAACCTCGCCGGCGGTGGGCAGAAGCAGGCCGAGCGCACACCGGATGACCGTCGTCTTGCCCGCGCCGTTCGGCCCAAGGAACCCGAAGATCTCTCCGGGCCGGACCTCCAGGTTGAAGCCTTCGATGCCGCGGGCGGCGCCATAAAACTTGCTCAGTCCCGATGCCTGCAGAGCGGGCAATTCTACTTCCCCTTGTCGCGATAAATCGGTGGGTCCCAATCGCCGTCGTCGTTGCTGTCGGCCAGGATCGGCGAGGTGATCGCAAAGCTTACCACACCGGGATTTCCATAGGCCGGGACTTCAGGGTCCAGACCCGTCGAGCCGGTGACCATAGCGCTCAGCAGCGTGTCGGCATTGCCCTTGTACTGCGGGAAAGTCTCGATATTGATTTTCACATCATGCCGAACATTTGAATCGACATCGCCCGAGGTGTAAGCCCGACGTTCGCTCATCAGTCCTTCCTTGCAGATGTCGATCGCCGTGGAACTCGCCCAGTTCGGCGCCGTTACCCGGAGGCGTCCGGTTTACTTGTTGCCGTGCGAGGCCACCGTGTCGCCCTCCGTAGCGCCCTCGACCTCGAAATGGATGAATGGACCCGAAGAGACCTGCCAATAGCCCTGCTTCATCCCCTCGATTAGCTGCTCATCGGTCACTTTGTCGACGTCATCCGTGCCGGTGCGGATCATCAAGCGCGGATAACCGGGTTCGCCGAGCAGGCTCATGCGCGCCGCGCTCAGAGGGGCCGGAATGTAGAATCGATCACGCAGCGTGCTGATGAAGAAAAAATCCTTCTCGTATCCGAAGCTCCAGTTCTCCCGATCCGGGAAGACATTAATCGCATCGATCTCGGTATCGATGTCGTCTTTGAGATCTTCGAAGGCCATCTCATAGACATTGCGTTTGGGGGCGTAAAAATATCCGTCCCAATCCGAGTATGGATTGGCAGATTCAATCAACGCTCCGGGATATAGCCGGCGCAGCGTGTCGAGGAATTCCGTCGCTGTTTTTGCCCTGTTCCACTGGTTGCGCGCCGTCTGCGGATCGGGCGCATCTGGGCCGACGGGATAGATGAGAAACGAGCCCCAATCGGGCCGGCCCGGCAGCCAGGTGCGGAATCCCCGGCTGGTTTTGATTTGATCTTCGAGCGCGAGGGATTTGACAGCGGGCGCCAGGTCTGTAAGCACTTCGAAATCGCCCGAGACCAGCCAGTCGATGCCTTCGCCGGCGGCCATCAGGACGACTTCCTCGGCGGTCAGCGCGCAGCCACGGGTCGCGCGGGTCATCGCGCCGATCTGCGCCCCCTGCCAGCCGTCGGTCGGGTTGGATCGTTTCAGGGAGATTGTAACTTCGTCGTCTCTGCCCCACAGGACGGCGACGGATTCGACACGATTGTCATATTCGGGTCCGGCCGTCGCGGCCAGCGACCACTTGCCTTCGGTCACCGAATTGAAGCTCGCCAATTCGATTGTCGATCCTCCGCGAGAGACGTAGAAGCTTTCCTGATAACCGGTCGGATGGATGATGCTTTCGAAGAGCGCGCGCTTGGACGGAGCAATCGGATTGATTTGGACCCGGCCGACGAGCGGTTCGCCGGAATCGGCGTCGACCACATGGACCGTAAGCCGTGCCGGAGGGCCGATGTTGATGTCGTGCTCCAGTTCCGTTCCCGGGTGCAGGATCGGCGCCAGGGGCATCATCCGGGCGAATCGGGAGCGGGATGCGGAGGCGACGGCATATCGCGCCTCGGGCAGACCAAGCTCGCTATTGACATACATCATCGGAAGCAGAACCGAATACCGTCCGTCGGCGTCGGGCTGAACGCGCGTAAAAAGACGAACCTGGGTCCGGCCCTCGGAGTCCGGATCGTAGGAGTAGATCTCAACCTTGCCTTCATCCGTCGCCTCGTCGGTCTCCTTGACAACCAGCCGGCCATAGAGCCGGGCGAATCCCGTCTCTCCCGTGCCGCGAATCTCGTCGACACGGCGGAAAATCTGATCTGTCACGTCCGAATAATCGCCCCCGGAGAAAAACATCCACCGGCTTTTGAGCGACAGCTTGTTTCCGTCGGCGTCTGTTTTGTATGGGGCGGTGCGGGTGATGTTCGCGCGGAACCATCCGTGCATCGCGCCTTCAAACGTCGCCATGCCGATCGACATTTCTGCGGCGCGAACGGCGAACCAGGCGACTTCCTGAATCCGCCCTTCGGTCGGCGAGGAGACGCCATACTTGGGCGCGATGACCTGGCCCGGCCCCCAATCCGCAAAATCGCTGACGAGCACAAGCCTCGTGGCGTTCAGGATTTCGGTTTCAATCTCGACCCGAGTCTCACCGGGCGCGAGCCAATAGGTGGTCTGGACCGTTGCCGTCTCGTGCCCTGGCGCCGGCGCGCGCAGACGCAGGCCGACCGCCCGTCCCTTCCCATCTGCGCGGTCTCTCCGGACGAACTTCGCTTCGGTGTATTCGATTTCGCCGCCTTCTCCTGTTACCCCGACGGCCTGGCTGAACGACTTGAGCGTATCGGCCCGGTGATCCTCGGTCATCACATCGATCAAGGCGCCGAGTGGGCGCTTTTGCACCGGCTTGCTCGGGACCGAAGGCGTCACGTCCGGCATCGGCTCGATCGAGGCGAAGACAAGCGTGAGGTAGTTGTTGCTCAGAACGTAATCGCCCCTCCGGCTCTCGGCGAACGGCCCGCCCGGAACTTCATACAGGTGCTCGATCACGCGGATCGACGCGTCGGCAATTGCCAACGGCGGCATGCCCCGATGCAAATTGATCTCGTTGGCGGCCGCTTGGACCTCCGTGGCGTTTATCGTCTCCGATGCGCCCGGGCTTTTTGCGCCCGATCGGACGCATGCGCCCAGAAATAGGGTCAGCGCGAGCAGGCCGGTCATGCGTGCGGCGCGCGCGGCCGTCGAGCCTCTCGAAATGCGCCTCTTGGCCGGGGTTGGTTCATCACTCCTGGTTGGCAACGTCATCTCTCCGTATCTCAAGTTTGAATTCTCATGCCGCGTAAAAGCCGGGGCGAAACTGCCGAGCGTATGGGCTGCGCTGTTCACGCCTACTATCGACCCCAACCTCGGCGCCAAGGTTTGCTTCTATCTGCCCGGCCCGCGCGAGGGATAGGGTCGCCCGGAATTAATTCGTCAGGCCAGGGTTCGCCGGGCGGGCCTCAGACAGCCATGCGCAAAGAACCCGGCGCGGGGGCCGGGTTTTCATAGAGCCAGCTAGGTTGACAAAGAATCAACGGGGGGTCAATCATAACCCCTGTGCGGCCAGAACCTTCCGCGCCCTGGGCCGCTGAAATCACATCGATTTGCCGACTTGCTTCTTATGCGAACACACGACCGAATGCCGACCTGTGCAAGGAGCTCCCGGCCGACGTTCAGGGACATGCCCCCCTCCCTGCGTGCCATGCGGACCATAAAGCTTCGGAGCCGCCTGATTGCCGCCGCGCTGATCTGCATCGTATGGTTCGGGGCGCTGCCGAATGTTTACGGCGCCGATCCGGTCTCCCGCGCTGTCAATTCATACGATCAGCTGGGCGCGAAAATCCGAGACAGAATTGATGGATTGGATTGGTCTGGCGGGAAAGTTCGGGCGTATGTTTCCGATCTCGGCGATCGGGTGACGATCCTTGATTTGGATGCGGACCTGAGTTCTCCACCCGGCGAAGCGCAGAAACTGTTTCTTTCGGCTGCTGCGCTCCGGACTCTGAGCCGCGATTTTCGGTTCACGACCGAGCTGGCGCTCAGGGGCGATGTGGAGAAGAAGACCTTGACCGGGGCTCTGATCGTACGCGGCACCGGGGATCCAACGCTGGGGCTGGACGAAGCCGACAAGCTTTTTGAGCGATGGGTGAACATCATCCGGGATCGAAAGATACGCGTGATCCAGGGGCCGCTCGTCCTCGACGCGCTGGCTTTCGACAATCAGACGTTTGCTCCGGGCTGGCAGCTCGACCTGATGGGCAGCCCGGCCTTGCCCGAAATCTCGGCTTTGAATTTGAATGGCAACTGCGTTGAGATTCATTGGCGCTCGGACCGCAAAGTGGGCGCGGTCGCCCGATACCGCACGCGGCCCGATCTTGAGGAATTCTTCTTCGTCTCCAATAACGTACGGATCGTCGGGCGAGACGTCGTCGGCACTCGGAGCTGGTTCCGTACCCAAGGCACCGAGCTCCTGAACGCCGCCGGTGAGCTGACAGCCAGGACCGAGCCCATCGATCAGGTCGGCGTCGGCGTGCCTGCGGTCTACTTCGGCGAGACCTTCAAGGCCGCGCTGGGCGACCGCCGGGTCAAGGTCGAAGGCGAGGTTCGTATTCTGGACGGCGTCAACGCCGCTAAAGCCACTGCGGATACGGTCGAGCTTCTCCACGTTCATCACTCGGCCGATCTCGCCTCGATCATTGCCCGGATGATCCGCGAGAATCGGACACTTGACGCCGAGGCAATTCTGAAAACTCTGGGCAGCCGCCGGTCGGGCCGTGCGGGTTCATTCGCTGATGGCGCCGAAGCCGTGACCGCATTCCTGCGAGATAACGGACTGCCGGCTTCGGGCATGGTCGTGATTGATGGCTCGGGTATGAGTTCACTGAATCGGGCAACGCCGCTCCAGATCATGAGTGTTATCCGCCATCTTGAAGGCAGCCTGGGCGCCGACGAATTCGAATCGTGGTTCCGCACCGAAATGCCCCGCGAGGCCACAGGTCAGGGGCCGATCGAGGGTTCCGAATTCCCCGTTCCCCGCCTGGCCGGGCTCAGAGTCCTGATGAGCCCGATGGATTCGGGATACAGCGCCGTGGGCTGGGTCCGGAATCGTTTCGGTCGCAGGTTGCATTTCGTCTTCCTTGTCTCCGGCTCGCGCGTGCCGCCCTCGGTTCTTGGGACGCAGGTCGGCGGGCTGATCGAGGCTATCGCCGAATCAGGTATCCGCTGATTCGTTTTCGCCGCGTATGCGAAACTCTGGATTCCAATGAAGCGCCCATTCCCGTCTTCCTTGTTCACCTTTGTTCTTGTGCTCTTCGGGCTCTGCCTTATATCAGGCTTGGCGCAGGCCGATCGTG
>JAJFLK010000402.1 GCA_021772735.1 Candidatus Sumerlaeota bacterium
TCTCGAGAGGGAATCGATCGAGATTCTGTTCACCACGCCCTCGGTTCTGGAACCGCTGGCCGAGCGGATAACTCCAGCCGCACGCGAACGGATCACGGGCATCCACTACGGGGGCCAGGCATTGGGGGCCGAGAGATCCAATCGCCTTCGCACTGCGCTCTTCCCGGGTGCGGTTCACCTCTCCGGGTACGGTAATTCGTTGTTCGGCGTGTCGATGGAGATCGGGACGACCGATCCCGAGCGGCCACGCTACTTTCCGTACGGGAAGCGTCTGCGCGTACGAATTATCGATGCCGAGGCGAATCTTGAGAAGCCACCGGGGGCCTGGGGCGAGGTATCTCCCGGAGAACGAGGCCGCGTCGTCTTCAACCGATTCGATCCATCGATGATGATTCTCAATCTGCTCGAACGCGACGAGGCCGGGCGCGTCGTGCTCGACGCGGGGCCGCAAGTTTCGGGATTCGCTGAGGAGGGCATCGAGCGTCCTGAGCCTTGCCGAGCGATGCGAGGCCAATCAGCCGAGGGCATTTACTGAATGGCGACCACGCAATCTCGATCCACGACGAAAGACGAATTGCTCTCGAAAAAGAAGCAGTTCTTGATGCCGTGCTATTTCACGTTCTATCGAGAGCCGCTCTGGATCGACCGAGCGTGGATGCAATACATATACGATGAAAAGGGCCGCAAGTATTTGGATTGCTTCTCCGGCGTCGGCGTCGTCAATTGCGGACACGGCAACCCGGCGATCATCGAGGCCGCATCAGCCCGTGCGTTGACGCTGGATCACACCACGTCAATCTATCTCAACGAGCCGATGATTCGCCTTGCCGAGCGGCTGGCGAACGTGACGCCGGGGGGCTTGGGAAAGACTTTCTTTTGTTCGAGCGGCAGCGAGGCCAATGAGACCGGCGCGCTGCTGGCGATGCTATCGACCGGGCGCGGCAAGTTCATTGCCTTTGACGCCGCCCTGCACGGACGCACGCTGCTGACGATGAACCTGACAGGATTGGCGATGTGGCAGACCGATGATTCGCTCGCCGAGCGTGTTCTTCGCCTGCCGACTCCGAACTGCCACCGTTGTCCGTTCGGCAAGGCTTACCCTTCGTGTTCGCTCCACTGCGCGCGCGAGGCCGGCGAGCAGATCGTCCGCAGCGGACCGGATCAGTACGCCGCCTTTTTTTGCGAACCGATCCTCGGCAACGGCGGGATTATCCCTATGCCGGAGGGCTATCTGGAATTGCTGGGCGAGACATTGACCGAATACGGAATCCCGATGATTGTCGACGAAATGCAAACCGGGTTCGGCCGGACAGGCCGCTGGTTCGGAATCGAGCATCATAGTGTAGAGCCGGAGATCATGACGATGGCCAAGGCGCTGGGCAACGGCGTCCCGGTCGGCGCGACGATCTGCACCGACAAAATCGCCGCCTCGTATTCGAAGCCTGGCGCATCGACTTTTGGCGGGAACGGAATGTCGATGGGGGCAGCGCTGGCAACGCTGGATTGGATCGAATCGGAACGCCTTATCCAGAAGGCCGAGACGCTCGGCGCTTTCCTCGCTGATGGATTGCGAGCTCTTGCCGAGCGATTCGGGTGCATCTCGGACGTGCGCGGCCGGGGGTTGATGCTGGGGGCGGAAATCGTCGAGGCGGACGGAATCGAGGATCCCGAGCGGACCGATGCCATCTTGGAGAAAATGAAGGACCGTGGCTTTGTTCTCGGCAAAACCGGAGAGCGACGCAATGTCCTCACGTTCATGCCGCCGCTCGTCGTCGAGCAGCGCGATCTCGAAGAACTGCTCAAGAATCTAATCCTGGTGCTGGCACGGGTAGAGAGCGGCGAATGATCGAACACTTCGATATCACGATCGAGAAAATTGAAGTGACCGCGGGCTCACGGCCGTATGAGGCGCGGCTTTATTATCCCGACGATGTGGATATGCGCGCCGCCTGCATCCTCGCGCCGCCGCACCGCTATCTCGGCGGCAACTTCGATAACAACGTCATCACGGCCCTGGCCGAGGCCCTCGCCGGCTGGGGCTTCATCGTTCTTACCTACAACCTGCCCGGGGTCGGCTCAACGCCCGAACGGACCGACGCACCGGGCCGCGAAAAATTCTGGGACGATACTGCCTATGGAGAGGACCTGCCGCTCGATGTCCGGGATTTCGGGGCCTTGGGCGACGCGCTGATTGAGATCGGCGGCCTCGGGCGCGACCGGCTGTTGGCTGGCGGATATTCATACGGAGCGGCCGTCGCGTTACTTGCCCTACTGGAATCGGCGCCCATTCCTGCATCAACGCAGGCGGCCTTCCGTGGCGCTGTTCTCGTCTCGACTCCTTTGGCGCAGGTCGAGCCGGATTCGATCGCGAAGCTGGGCATCCCGTCACTGATGATCTACGGCGAGGATGACCTTGCCCTGGAGGAACGCGGGCTCGATAAGGTTGCTCGCCCTCAATCGGAGCAGACACAAATTCACATCATTAACGGCGCGGATCATTTCTATCTCGATCACATGGAAATACTTTTAGACAAGACTCGGGAGTTCATCGAAAGCCATTGGCTGGCCTCGATGGATCGGAAGGCAAAACAATGAATAATCCAACAAGGAAGCCAATGAACGGACCGCGTCGGATCATCTCAATCTATCAACTTTTCGGCGCGCTGGCGCTTCTCGCCACCGTGTTTGGCACGGGCTGCGCATCTTCGGAAGGGTTCAACCCCAAGCAAGACGGCCGATACAAACGCATCGCGCTGACGTTCCCGCTCACGCCGTTCGTTTACGGCTGGATGGGCTACCACATCCTGACCGAGAGTCGGGCCTCTCAGGAGGTCGACTTTGAACGAGCGATCCGATACGACCCGTCGGATTGGGCGCAACTCGAAGGGGCTACGGAATTGGACGAGCGCACGCGCGCGTTGATACGCAAGCACGCGCCGATCATCGTGCAGGAAGCGCCCGAAGAAACGCCTTACTCATCGTCGATCAATCTGATCGGAAGCCCGCGCCCGTTCGTTGACGCCAAGGACCGCAAGGCGATCGAAGTCGATACGGATAATCCGGCCATCTATTTCTTTACGACCACGGCGCTCATTCAGGGCGAAGAGCGGCTCCAGCTTAATTACGTTTACTGGTTCTCCGAGCATCCAAAAATGAGCGGCGGGTTCGACCCCGAGGCCGGCAAGGTCGAAGGGCTGACGCTTCGAATCACGCTTGGGAGAGATGACGAGCCCGTGTTCTATGAGACGATTTATAACTGCGGATGCTACCACCGTGTCTACGCGTCGGAATCGATCGAGCGCCGGGCGAGGGAGGAATTCGGAGAGCCGAAAGGGAAATTCCACACAGCGGTGCAGAAGAAGCGGCGATTCAAGATCGACTTCTATTCGCCCGAGACCGTCGCTGACAACCCGAGCGAGCGGCTCGTGATCTTCAGCGAAGCCGGGCGTCACATGCAGCTTTCGATTCGGCGAGAAAGCGATATCGCCGGCGCGGCAAACGTCGTGCAAGAGAGAGCGATGGCGGTGAAGCCTTACGAGTTGCTCGAGACTGGCGCGTGCGACGGACTGGGGATTTTCAACTCCGATACGCTTGTCGCCGGGGCGGATCGCGCCGAATCATGGATGCTGATCCCGACGGGGCTGTATCATGCAGGGACGCCGCGCCGGCGTGGCGCCCAGCTAATCCATTTCGATCAATACGATTTCGACGATCCGCAATTGCTGGAGAAAAACCTGCGCCTGCCGCCGGGGATGTAGCGAGCCGAACATGATTGAGCGCGCGGCGTCAGTGATTCGAACAAATCAG
>JAJFLK010000403.1 GCA_021772735.1 Candidatus Sumerlaeota bacterium
ATCATGGACATGATGGAGGAGCGCGGAATCGTCGGCCCCTACCAGGGCTCCAAACCCCGCGACCTCGCCGTGAACGCCGATCAATACCTCGCGGCCCTTCGCGAAGATCCCGGCGAGTAATCGGGCCGCGCCCCCGAATTCTCCCATACCTTGCATTGAGCTGACCGGGGCCGTTACGATGTCCCCGAGAGGTTCATTGTTATGCGCAAACGCGCGCCAGCCGGGTGGGATGCGAAACTCGCAGACCGGTGGGTCCTATATAAGAATATTCTTGTGGGCATTTACGCCGGGATGATCGGCATCGGCTGCGTCATAGTATATGAGGCCAACCAGCGCCACGAGGCGCTGATGTCCGTACGGGTCGTTTGCGTGGCGGTCATCGCGTTGGCGTTCATCCTGGTCCCTTTGGTTGCGATCGATCTGCATCGAGAAAACCAACGCGTCAGTCGGGCGATCCCTGTGCTCGGCGTCGTCTGCCTGCTCGGCTTGATTCCTCCTGCGGGGTTGACCGGCCTTATCATTGAACATCCGCCACCGAAAACCTGGGAGGTCTTGGTGGGCGGAGTGACGACAGAAACGACACAAGCGGGGTTCAAGGAAATGGAGCGTGTCCTTGAGGAAGGTGTTCTGACACCTGAGGAAATCGTTTCGCTTCGTAAGTCAGGGGCAGAGGATCCGGCGGCGGTCGAGCTCTTGATCAATGAGAAGGTCGCGCGCCTGGTCGACACCATCATTCCCTTGGAGACTCCCTTGCCGCCATCCGAAGAGGATCGGAAGCTTTTCATGATTTACCTGGGCATATTGTTCGCGCTGGGCCTGATAAGTTTGATTGCCCACCCCTTGTGCAGAGGCCGGGATCGAGTGACGGATTGCGCGGAAGCTCGGGATCGGGCATGGGCCGCCGCCGCCCCCGAATGAGAAGCTGTTTCAAATTCTGAGGCCGTCTCCGTAACGACGGTCGGATCGGGTAGGACCGAACCATGCTGGAATCAAACTTCCAATGCGCATACTGCGGCCATGTCAACGCGACGACCGTCGATCGGTCCGCAGGTCTGCATCAGAGCTGCGTCGAGGACTGCGAAATCTGCTGCCGTCCCAATGTCCTGGAGATCGATGTCGACGCCAAGGGCCGCGTGGCCACCATCACGGCAACGCAGGAAAGTAATTAGCGCCGATCGTTTTCGTGTGCCGCCTCGCCAGCATTGCCCTGCGCCAGCGTCGCCGGCACTCGGAAGTGCCGGTATATCGGCGGCCAGGCGTTCAGACGATGCCGCTCGCTCGTGTGCGGCGGGAACGAATCAATGACGTAGGGCATGCCGTCGGCATCGCGCCGGTCTGAAACGATCGCCACATGCCAGGGATGGCTCCCCCCTTCGCGAATATAGAGCGATTCTCTAAAGTTCCTTCTTGGGGAATAAGCGGTGGTTGCGCAATTCCCGAATCGACTCATGCCCGCCGTGACTGCGCAAATTAATTAGGGACAGTTACCTATTTTCCGTATAGCCATTGCCAGGCGCATGTCATTCGGGAAAATAGGTAACTGTCCCTAATTAATTTGCGCGTGTTACTTGGAAGAAAGTTTAGAGAATCGCTCTAGAAAACGACACCGCCGGGCTTCCAGCCGTCGCCGGCGTCGCCCGCGCATCACCGGTGAGATTGACCGGCATTGGCCGGGGGATTCACATCGGCACACGCTTCGAACAATTTATTGTTTATACAATTGAATCGCTCGCGGGTTCGCACGTGCGCAAGCCCATGCTCGCCCTTGGCCCACGCTCACCTGACCACGATCATCGCGCCACGCTCAGCGTGGTTTCTGGAAGTCGAAACTGACCTGGACTTGCTTGAACATGCCCGGGATGCCGTCGTAGAGCGGTTGGAGACGGCCGGTATTGATCAGAGCCTTGCGGGCCGAATTGTCCAATTCGTTCCGGCCCGTCGATTGGATGACCTTGATATCCCGGATTTCGCCGTTGCGAAAGATCTTGAACTGAACAACACATTGGACCCCGACGCGATTGAACGGCGGCTTGAACTGGCGTGAGATGTTTTGCAAGGCCATGCGATTGTAATTCTCGCCCAGGCCGGCCCAGCTCTCGTCGATCGAGACCGGCACTTCGGTTTTCTTCAGGCGATCAACATCGACCGTGGCGCTCTGCGGAGGCTTCGGCACGTTCACGATAACTTTGGGCCGCGGTGTCGGCTTCGGAGTCGGCCGGGGCGTTGCCCGAGGAGTGTGGCGCGGGGTCGGAGTTGGGCGAGGTGTTTGCCGGGGCGTAGGCCGAGGCGTCGGTCGCGGTGTGGGTGTGGGCGTCGCCGTCGCCTGAACGATCTTGTATTCCTTGATGACCTCTTTTTTGGGCGCGTCGGCTTTCTTGGGCGGTTTCGGCGTCTTCTTGGCTATGGGTTTGGGCGTGGCCTTCGGCTTCGGCTTCGGCGTGGGCCGTGGGGTTCTGGGAGGAGGCGTCGGCGCCGGAGTATTGACGGGTTTCGGCGTCGTCTGAGGTTGCGCCTCGCTCTTGGGCTGGCGCGTCACGATTCTGACATCGATCCGCTTCTTCCGCGGCATCGCCGGAGGCTGGACGACCGCCATCGTCAGCAGCACCAAGACCAGCGCGAGGTGCATGACGGCGGAAATAATCGTGCTTCTAAACATTGATTTTATTTGGTTTGTATGATTACGGGCCGGACTGGCCGCTACTTCTCGGGCGTGTTTTCCGGCTCGGTCATCAGTCCGATATTGCTGATTCCGGCCTTCTGGACGGCACCTAGAGCCTTTGCAAACGATCCGTATGGGACATCGGCATCGCCTTCAATCATGACATCCAGGTCCGGATAAACCCGTTTCTGCCGTCGGATCTCGCCCTGGAGCTCGTCGAGCGTCAATCTTCTGTCTTCAATGTAGTATCTGCTCTCACCGCCCTCGAGCGCCGGTAGTAGAATAACGACCGTCAGCGTCTTCTTGCTGTCAATGTTCGAGGCGGTTACTTCGGGCAATTCGAGTTCAAGGCCGTGCTTCATCGCCGGCGCGACGATCATGAACGCCATAAGAAGAATGAACGCCGTATCCAGAAGATTGGTCACGTTCATCTCCGTCATTGGCTGGAGTTGCTGGTGGTGGCGTCTCATGAACTGTTTCCGGATCGAGTGTTCTCTTAATGTGGCGGGCGGATCTCGCGAAGTGAATTCGGGTCAGGCGGCTTGTTTCAAGATCTGCTTCTGGACAATATTACTGAGCTCAAGGGAAAAAGCGTCCATTCGCGCGATCAGAATCCGCACGCGCGTCGTCAGGACGTTATAGAAGATCGAAGCGGGAATGGCGCAGAAAAGACCGCCCACGGTCGTGAGCAACGCTGTCGAGAGCCCCGGAGCCAGTGAGCTGAGCGATATCTCACCGCTCGCGCCCAACGATTGGAACGCCACCATGATTCCCCAGACGGTGCCGAACAGTCCGATAAAGGGTGCTACGCTGGTCGTCGTCGCCAGAACCGTGAGCCGGCTTTCCAGATGCGTGACTTCGTTTGTGATGGTGCGGTCGAAAACTCGCTCGATTCCGATCTTGGCCAGATCGACGCGCCCCGCCGCATCCAGGTGATAGCCCTCTCGATACCAGTTCTCCAGCTCGAGCTCCAGATAGGCCTCGCGCAGAATTTGCGCCAGAGGCGAGACCGGGAAATCCGCGGCGACTTTGAATGCTTCGTCCAGGTTCCCGCTCCCGGCGTTACACAGGCCGACGAAATCATCGGTCTGTACGACGGCCTGCCTGATATGGAGGTACTTATAGACGATGACGCCCCAGGAAACGATCGAGAATCCGGCGAGGATCAGGAGGCACGTCTTGCCGAGCACGTCGGCGCTGCGGATCATCTGGAAAAGGTCGACTCCCAGCCACCCGCGCATGTTTCCGCCCGCGGCGCCGGACTGCGCCATGGCGGTG
>JAJFLK010000404.1 GCA_021772735.1 Candidatus Sumerlaeota bacterium
TGATCCGAAGACCCGAAGACAGACGCTCAAGGCTCTTGGCCAGTGCGCGGCCCGAACCCTGAAGGTTCCTCTGAGCATTAATACTGAGTACGTTGGTTACAACTGTGATAGCCATTGATCTTTCCTCCGTGAAAGGTCAACAACGCAAATGTAGCGTTCTTGGGTTGTCTATTGCGGGACGAATCCGATCCGTCGAACTTCCGTGCGCGGGTCTGACTCGATCCCAATAATCCAAAATTGTTTTAGGGTTTCCGCCTCCAATACGTCCTGTGCGGTGGCGGGGGAGATCTTTTTCCCGGAGTCTCGCCGGGTCGCCCTCTCCCCAGGGTGAATCTTGTTGTTGGTTTTCCGTGTGTGCCTCACCTCCGCTGGCCGCGCCGACTCAAATGCAGTCCATGGCGCGCCTAAAGATGGCGACCCAAGAGGCCCCTTGTTTCCATCATCCTGGAAAGGGGCTTCCGGTCTTTTGCCTTGTCTGGAACCGTCCATCCTGGAGGGCGGCGGAATACATGTCTCCGCTTCCCAACCGTTATCGGCCATATCGTGAGCCCCTTAAGAAAATCAACCAGACCCGCCCCCTGGCGAGCCCGGGCCTTGCCTCGCGTGGCGTGGAACATCAAGCCGCGTGAGCCCAAACAACTGATATAAAAGGGATTACAATGAATCCGTTGGGTCGGAACGGCCTCAAACGCGAGCGCTAAGCGAGGGGATCGACCCGCAAAAGTGTAACGATTCCTATGACACTCCTGGTCGAACCAGCCAGCTGCGGAAAATAAAATCCCAGCCAATGGCGTGATTTCCGTCCATCGACGCCTGAGTTCTATATGAGATCAGGCTTCGCCCCAAGCCGAACGCGCCGCCCAAAAATTTCAATATACTAAACGTCAATCTTGATTATCTCACGGTCCGACCCCCTTAATCTGCGGTATCAATATCGTTCAACCCCATATAAACCAAGACGGTATGTGCGGGATAAATATTTATCTTGCGTGGCCATCAGGAGTTCACTATATTGAACATTCGTCACTCGCGCTTCCATCAAGTTTGTAGATGGGGAAGCGCACGCCTCTCGATTCCAAACCGGGGGGCAGGTCAATCAACGAGTCAAGGGGCACGAGATCTAACATGGCCGTTTCCACCCTGAACTCCGATCCTCCCGAAGCGGGCGGATCGAGCACCGTCAAGGGTCTCAAATGCCGCGAGTGCGGCGAGCGTTATGAGCTTGCACCGGAGCATGTCTGCGGGTTCTGCTTCGGCCCGCTCGAGATCGAGTACGATTACGAGGTCATCGGAAAGACGACGAGCCGCGAGCTGATCGAATCGCGCGCGCCCAATATGTGGCGTTATAAGGAGTTCCTGCCTCTCTCCGGAGAGGCGACCGTCGGCAAGCAGGTCGGCTTCACGCCGCTGGTGCGGGCCGAGAATCTCGGCCGCGAGCTGGGTCTCAAAGAGCTTTACATCAAGAACGACGCGGTCAATTATCCGACGCTCTCCTTCAAAGATCGCGTCGTCGCGGTGGCTTTATCGAAGGCTCGTGAGTTTGGGTTCAAGGTCGCGGCCTGCGCCTCGACCGGCAACCTGGCCAATTCGGTCGCGGCAAACGCGGCCGAAGCCGGCATGCCCGCCGTCGTGTTTATCCCGGCCGATCTCGAACAAGGCAAGATCCTCGGCTCGCTCATCTACGGCGCCCGAATCGTCGCGATCCACGGCACGTACGATGAGGTCAACCGCCTGTGTTCGGAGATCGCAAACAAATACCCCTGGGCGATCGTTAACGTGAACATCCGTCCTTTTTACGCAGAAGGCTCCAAGGCCATGGCGTTCGAGACCGCCGAGCAGCTCGGCTGGCGAGTTCCCAAACATACGATCGTCCCGATGGCCGGCGGCTCGCTGATCACGAAGTATCATAAGGCATACTGCGAGTTCCAAAAACTCGGGCTTGTCGATCAAACCGACTTCAAGGTTTGGGGGGCTCAGGCGACCGGATGCAACCCGATCACCAACGCCGTCAAAAACGACACCGACCTGATCCGGCCGGTCAAGACGCCGAACACCATCGCCAAGAGCCTGGCCATCGGCAATCCGGCTGATGGTTATTACGCATTCAAAGTCATGAAAGACACCGGCGGCGGCGGCGAGGACGTCACCGACGAAGAAATCGTCGATTCGATGAAATTGCTCGCCCGTACTGAAGGCATCTTCACCGAAACGGCCGGCGGCGTGACGGTCGGCGTGCTGCGCAAGCTGCTGGCCCAGGGCCGCATCCCGACGGACGAATCCATCGTGCTCGCAATCACGGGCAACGGTCTGAAGACGCAAGAGGCGATCGTCGGCAAAGTCGGCGAACCCGAGCATATCAATGCCAAGATCGAAGAGTTCGAAGCGCTGGTCGGAGAATCGGGGAACCCGATATGAGTTCCGCCAATGGCAGCGCCGAGAGCGCGTGGCCCGACAATCCCGACTACCAGCTCGACATTACGCGTTACGTCTGTCCGATGACGTTCGTCAAGACCAAGCTCTACCTCGAAGAGATGGATGAGGGCGAGACGCTCGGCCTGACGATTCGTCTGGGCGAGTCCTATAACAATGTCACGCGTTCGGTCCGCGACGAGGGCCATCAGATCCTCGCCGAGCGGCCCGTCGAAGATCACGTCATCGAACTCCTCATCGAAAAAGGAAAGGAATAATCTCCGTGGCGATCACCGTTCGCATCCCCCAACCCCTTCAGAAGCTCACCGGCGGCGAAGCCGAAGTCAAAGCCGAGGGCGGCACCGTCCTGGAGATCGTTGCCGACCTCCAGGCTCAATTCACGGGCATCGGCGAGCGCCTGCTCGACGAAGAAGGCAAGATTCGCCGTTTCGTGAACCTCTATCTCAACGACGAGGATGTCCGCTTCCTCTCGGGCCTCGAAACGAAGATCAAAGACGGCGACACGCTGTCGATCGTTCCGGCCATCGCAGGCGGGATCGAACCCGGAGACGAGGGCAATCTAAAAAAAAAGTTCTACCTCACGTTCCCGCCTGAGCAAATCCAGCGTCCCATCATCTGGGAACTGATCCAGAAGCACGACGTCATTCCCAATATCCGAACAGCTTCGGTAAGCCAGGAAGTCGGCCTGATCGCGGTGGAGATCGAAGGCACCGCCGACGCCATCGCCGGCGCCCGCTGCTGGCTTGAAGAGAGCGGCATTACGGTCGAACCGGTCGAGAAGAATGTCATCGAGTAACGCGGGCCCGGGCGCCGCCCGAGTGGGCGCCGCATTGCGTTCCGAAGTCGAGGCCCACGCCCGCCGAGATTATCCCAACGAAGCCTGCGGACTGCTGCTCGGGCGGCGCGCCGGCGACACCATCGAGCTGATCGCGATGATCGCGGCCTCGAATGAAGCCCAATGCGAGCGCGCGCATCGATACGCCGTCGATGCCGAGGCCTACCGCGCCGCCG
>JAJFLK010000405.1 GCA_021772735.1 Candidatus Sumerlaeota bacterium
GAGTGGCCGTGCGACAACTCCACAGATTCATACGCTCAGAGAATTCGATCAGGTCGCGAATCCATTCACTCACCACGGCCGAGCTTGAGCGCGCGGTGCAGGCCGCCGGTCAGCAGGTTGATGTCCAGCGAGACGCTCAGCATCGTGAATCCTTCGGCGCGTCGCAGGGCCGCTTCTTCGCCGTTCGCGCAGTAATACCCCGCAGCCACGCCGGCCTTGGCCGCAAGCTTGGCGACTCGCGCGACCGCTTGGACGAATTCGGGCGCCTCGCGGTCCGGATACGTCCCCAGCGCGCTTGAGAGGTCGGCGGGACCGATCAGGACCGCGTCCAGACCAGGGACTTGAAGAATATCCTCCAGGTTCTCGACCGATTCACGGGTTTCGATCTGCGCGACGACAACGGTCTGGTCGGCCGAGTTCTCATAGTAATCGCGATGGTCGGTGTAATACCCCGAAGCGCGGAAGGGGCCGATACCTCGCGTGCCCGAGGGCGGATATCGCGTCGCCGCGACGGCTGCAGCAACCTCTTCAGCCGTCTTGATGAGCGGGACGATGACGCCGCCCGCGCCCATATCCAAGGCTCGGCGGATGCCGATGGGCTCGGTCGTCGGGACGCGAACCAGCGCCGTCACGGGCGGCGAGGACGGTGAGGACGATCCGAGCGCAGCCGAGGCCGCGACGGCCCGGAGCTGCGGTATCATTTGATCCGCGCCCGCCGCGCCATGTTCGGCATCGAGGAGAATCCAATCGATGTCGAGTTGTGAGAGAGCCTCGGCGACGCTCGCGCTGCCGAGTTGCGTCCAGACGCCCCACGCCGGTTTGCCTTCGCGCAGCAGACGCTTGAGTCGATTCTCATTCATGGTGTCGCGTCCTTCGCTTGCCCTGATTCGGCGCGCATCTCCTCGCGCAGTTTCAAATAAAGGGCTTCTGAATTCCGGGCAAGACTGTCCTGTGAGAACTCGGCGTGAATCAGCTCGCGGGCAGCTCGGCCCATGCGCCCGCGCGCCTCCGTATCGCGCAGGAGAGCGCCGATCCCTTCGGCGATGCCATCGATCTGCTCGGCTTCGGCCCCAGGCGCGACGAGGTATCCCGTCTGACCGGTGCGGACGGATTCGCCCGTGCCGCCCACTTGCGTCGCGACGGCGGGTTTGCCCATGCAGAAGGCTTCGAGGATGGAAGTCCCCAGAGATTCGCCCGAAGTCGGCGTCAGCGCGAAGACATCGAACAACGCGACGACGTCAGGCACATCGGTGCGGAAGCCGGTAAGAATGAAATTCTCGGTCAGGCCCGCGTCGGCGATGCGCGATTCGATTTCGGCGCGCGAACGGCCTTCCCCGGCGAGCACGACCCGAACCGTCGGGAATTCGGGCGCGATCTTTTTAATAGCGCCGATAAGCAGGTGATGCCCTTTCTCGGGCGCGAGCCGGCCGACCATGCCGACGACCGGAGAGCCCTCGGGGATGCCCAGCTCGCGGCGCAGTTCTGCCGAGGGCTCACGCGGAGCGAAGCGCGTCATATCGGGCACCGAATATATCGCGCCGATGCGCCCGGGTGGGAAAAGGCCATTGTGCGAGACAAGTTCATCGACCTGCGGCGCGATCGTCACCACCCAATCGATATGGCGGTAGAGCCACCGGTTCGGCGGGTGGGTCGCGATGGGGAAAGTGTTGTGACGCGTGCGGACCATCGCGGGACGAGAGGCGCCAGTCCCGGCTGGGCCCGTCGGCCCGGCGGTCTTCAATCCTCGCGCGGCGAAGACCGATGCCCAGGTGTCTTGCGAGCCGTGGGGATGAATGACATCGAACCGCTCGCGGATGAAGAGAGCTTTCAGATTGCGCACGTCGCGCATGAACGAGGCCGGGCGAAATCCCCGGCGCAATTCGAGGTCATCGAAAGTATGCAGCCCGGCAGCGGCGGCTCGCTCGCACAGGACGCAACCGCGCGGTCCCGCGATCCAGATCTCATGCCCCATCTCGGCCAGCCCCCGGCTCTCGGTGAGAATGCGGTTCGGCTGGCCACCCCACTTGTTGTGCATGTTGATATGAAAGATCTTGAGTCTTGCGGGGTGGGTCATGATTTCGATCACGAGCGCGAGGCGAAAGTTGATCTTGGACGCTCTCGGATGATAGAAGTTGCGCACGGCGAATGCTGGGTTGGCTGCGCCTGCGCCAGATTGTGGAACCCGCGAGGGTGCGTTGCGCATCGCGTTCTTACTATCCGCCGAGCGAATCGGCAATCCATGTTTCATGCGGTAGACGCGCCCGAGCGGGCCGGAGGCTAACGGGAGACAATCAATGATGATCAAATCGTGCGGACGAACCGGGCCCGGCGGGCCTCGGAATCTCTCGCAGCTCGCACGGGCCACGCCGTTCTTGAGGCTATTGTCGTTCCCGGCGTGCATCTGCGTCTGGGCCGTTCTCGCCGCAATTGCACCGTGGCTCGGGGCCGCGCAGTCCGAGACATTTGCCGAATCCGCCCCTGAGCCCGTCACGATTTATCGCGATTACTTCGGCGTGCCGCACATCCACGCCGATACGGCCGAGGGCGCGGTCTTCGGGGTGGGTTACGCGCAGGCCGAGGATCGGCTTGAGGAGCTGCTTCTCAATTACATGAAGGCGGCGGGGCGGATGGCCGAAGTCTTCGGCCCGGATTGGTATACACACGACGTTCGCCAGCGCATGTGGCGCCACGAGGCCAAGAGCCGCGAGCTCTACCCCGACAAAAGCGAGAAGATTCGGGGGATCACCGAGGCCTACCAGGCCGGCATCAAGCTTTATATGAAGCGTCACCCGCAGGAGGTGCCGGACTGGGCGCCCGAGATCGAGCCCTGGCAGGTCAGCGCGCTCGGGCGATACATCATCTGGGGCTGGCCGGAAATGGGTGAGGCCGCCGGCGATCTCAGGAGGGGCGGCGTGCAATACGATCTTGCGCAATTCGAGTATCGCGGATCGAACCAGTGGACGATCGCCCCGGAGCGCACTGCCGACGGTGCCGCGCTGGCGTGCATCGATCCCCACCTTTCCTGGTACGGCCATTTCCGATTCTACGAGGCTAGAGTCTATGGAGGCGAGCTGGCGTATTCGGGCATGGGCATCGTCGGGCTGCCACTGGCGACGCTCGGGCATAGCGAATTTTGCTCGACCGCGATGACAACCGGCGGCCCCGATACGGCCGACGTTTACAAGGATTTCATCGATCCTTCTGATCCGCTTCGATATCGGTATGAAGACGAATGGCGTTCGATGGAAATCATACGCGAGAGGATTGCGGTCTTGGACGGCGGTAATATCGTGCTCAAGGATGTGGAGTTCCAATACACGCATCGGGGGCCGGTCGTCGCGCGGCGCGGCGATATGGCCTATTCGATGGCGATTCCGTATTTCGATCAGGTCTATCAGATCGATCAGGTTTACAAGATGAACACGGCGCGCAATCTCGAAGAGATGAAGCAGGCCATCGGGATGAGGCAATACATGAGCCAGAACATCATGGTCGCGACGGTCGATGGAGATATTTATTACGTGCGAAACGGCCGGGTTCCGATCCGGCCGCCCGGCTGGGATTTCTCGCGGCCGGTGCCCGGTTACACGGCCGAGACCGAATGGCTCGGGCTCCACCTCCTCGAGGATCTCGTTCAGATCACGAATCCACCGCAGGGATACATGCAGAATTGCAACGTCTCGCCCTCGGTGATGATGCAAGACAGCCCGTTGCTCGCCGAGGATTACCCGGGCTACATATACAAAGCCGAGGCTCCCGTGCCGCATCAGCGCGCGGCAATGACGCTGGAGCATTTGCAGGTCAATGATCGCGTCACGATTGGCCAGGCGCTTGAGATCGCCATGAGCACACAGGTCTATGGCCACGAGGCGTGGATCGCGAGGATGAACGAGGCGTGGCGCAGCCAGGACGTGGACATCAACGCCGATGTGGATGCTACGTTCGTTCGCGCGCTGATCAACGATTGGGACGGACACAGTCGTGGGGATTCGATCTCTGCGACTGCGTATCTATTCTGGAAGCACGAGTTGCCCGAGGCCGCGCGCAAGAACGATCGATATGGCGGACCGCCGGATGAATCTCTGACCGATGCCGACGTGATCGAGGCGTTGCGGCGTGCTGCGGCAAGATTGCAGGAGCAGTTTGGCCGGCTCGAAGTGGCTTATGGCGATATCTATCGCGTCGGACGCGACGGCGCTGATCCGGATACCGGGACGTATCCTGTGGGCGGAGGCAAGCCCGAAGACGGCATGGCGACGCCACGCAATATCGGGTTCAAGCCGCTGGACGAGACGCGGTTCGTGGGAGTTTCGGGCCAGACCTCGACTCAAATCGTGCAGATGACCCGGCCTCCCAAATCGTGGACATACGTGCCTCTGGGGCAGAGCGACGCTGCGGATTCGGCTCACTTCGACGATCAGGCAGAACACCTCTTCGGCCCGCGCCGGATGAAGCCGACCTACTTCATGGATAAGGACGAACTGCTCAAGAACGTGCGGAGCCAGGTCGAGCTGAGTTTCATTCGCTGAAGGTCCATGTGATCGACGTTGCCCCGAACCGCGAGCCCGTCCCACCAAGGCGGCCAACGCGGGCGCCCGTCAACAACCATGAGCGATTCGGACCGCCATGAGTTATGATCGGCCCCTTATGCGACTCGTCATATTCGACATCGACGGAACCCTGACCGACACGACGAAGATCGACGCCGATCATTACCTGAAGGCGCTGAGCCAGACCTTCGGTATCGACGACGTCAGCACCGACTGGAAAGAGTACGAGAACGTCACCGACGCGGGGATCACTCGCGAGATCGTCCAGGCGAGGGAAGGCCGAGCGCCCCGGGAGGAGGAGCTTAACGAGTTCCTGGAGCGGTTCGTCGATCTTCTGGGCGATGCGGCGGCGCGATTCCCCGGCTCGATCCAGGCCGTCTCGGGGTCGGCTGAGGCCTTGACCCGTTTGAGGACCGAGCCCGGTTTTGCCGTGGCGATCGCCTCGGGATCGTTTCGCGCCACGGCGATGATCAAGCTCGACCGGGCCGGCGTCGATATCGAAGGCCTGCCCAGCGCTTTCTCGGACGACGATCTGAGCCGGGCGGGAATCGTCGAGATTGCCATCGCGCGGGCGCGCCGAATCTATGAGACCGAAGAGTTCGAATCAATCATCTATGTCGGCGATGCGCCCTGGGATGTCGTGACTTCGCGCAAGCTGCGCATTGCGTTCATTGGCGTCGCCAAAGACAGGCGGGCCGAGGCGCTTCGCGAGGAGGGAGCAGTGTGGATCATTCCCGATTTCTCCGATTACGATGCATTCCTCGCCTGCCTGCGCTCGGCGAGGTATCTCGGATAGGCGCGCACAAATTAACGCGTACGAATTGATACGGGCCCGATGCGCTATCGACACGAGATCGAGGCGAGACGAGCCGGGGCGAGCGAGATGTTGTTTTGGGTCTAATCTACGAAATCGCTGATGCCGTCTTGCCCGAGGGTGCAGCCTTCGATCTCCGGGGGCGATGGCGTGGCTTCCGATATCGCGGCGACGCGGTTCACTGCCCCTGCTGCTCTGGGGACTTCGTGAAATTCCTGCCGTTCGGCGCCGGCGTCTTGCGCGGTCGCCTCTGTCCGAGGTGCTATTCGCTGCCGCGCCATCGCCTGGCGTGGCTCTATTTCGGGCGTCGGACGAATCTGTTCACTGATCCACTCGACGTTCTGCACGTTGCTCCGGAATACACGCTGGCGAACCGCCTCCGGGCGCTGGCGAACCTGAATTACCTTTCGATCGATCTGAATTCGCCCCGGGCCATGCGCGCGATGGACCTGACCGCATTGGAGCTGGACGACGCCTCTTTCGACGTGATCCTTTGCTCCCATGTGCTCGAACATATTCCGGACGATCGGCGCGCGATGCGCGAGCTGCATCGGGTCCTGCGGCCCGGCGGCTGGGCGATCCTCCAGGTGCCCATCGACCCCGAGCGCGCCGTGACCTATGAGGACGCTTCGATCACCGATCCCGAGAGCAGGCTTGAGCACTTCGGCCAGGAGGATCACGTTCGAGTCTACGGGAGCGATTACACTGATCGCCTGCGCGAGGCGGGTTTCACCGTGGACGAGGTCGACTTCGCCGCCACTCTGGACCCGGCCGAATGCCGCCGAATGGACGTCCGCGCGACCGAGACGATCTTCCGCTGTACGAAATAGGCCGTCCGGCGAGGTTGATTCGCGTCGAATTTATATTTGAGTTCGTCGGACGGACTCACCAAGACCTGGGCTTGTGTAGCGTCGTTCCGGGAATTGGATTTGGAAGCTGCGAAGCCTTCACGTCAGAGACCTTTAACTTCTTTCGAAATGAAGCGACCCGATTGAGATTGTGCGCCATGCGGGCCTTTCGGCGAAGCTGTGGATTGACGACGCCTACAGTGAGCCCGGTTTCAGCCTTGACCAGGCGAACTGCTCCGGTAAGGTCCGAATCGTTCGAGATGACAAGAGCCTTCTCGAAACTTTTCTTCCAAGCGTCGTTGAGCAGGTGAACCGCAAGATTGACGTCCGACCCCTTCTCTTCGGTCTTGAAGACCCTCACGCGCCCGCCTGAAGGGAATTTACGAAAGGTGGCGGGCTTGGTTTGGAAATATCCTTCGATAATTTCCAGCTGCGGCACATAGTGCTCAAGCGCATTAAAATAGACCATCTGTCGTGTCGGCTTATCTGGATCGTCGGGCGTGGCGCTAACGCGAGCCGTGAAGTACTTGATCCTCAGGATCGTATCTCTTGGAAGGATTCGAGCACAAAGCGCTCCTATATCGAGCCACTTATGGGCCGTGTTTTTCACGGCCCCGTAGTAGAAATTGAACCCATCGATGTAGACGTAGACTTTCAAGGCTTCTCCATAAAAAGGCAACAGCCGCCCCCTTGCGGGGACGGCGCTGCACTACACCCCCGAAGGGATGTAGGAGATTACTCTTATTTAACGGCGAATCCGCCTGGATCGTCAAGCCAATAGCGCCGTAACGCACGCATTTCGAACTCGCATGCGTTGACTCAGCCCCGTCATCCGCCCTATATTAGTTGGCTCGCGCCGATGGGGGAGGCGATTGAGAGGCTTGAAGTGTGGAAAATCATTGGCGCAAAATGATTCAGGCGGGCGGCTTGCTGGCATGCGTGCTCGCAACGGTCGCGTGCAGCTATGTACAGGTCGCCGAAGATCCACGTTTCGACCAGGAGAATTTCGAGCAGAGTCTGCCGCGCTCACTCGCGCTCGCGCCCACCGCCAACTTGACGGATGTCGAAGGCGCCGAGGAGCTATTCCGCGATCGCCTTTATGGGGCCCTCTCGACGCTGCCTTACGACGACATCGAATTGTCCCGCGTCGATGCGACGATTCTGGCCAAGGCTCAGATCCTCAACACGCCACCGGGCGAGGTCGATCGATACTACATCGCCGAGGCGGACTTGGCTGACGCGGTTGTCTTCACGGAAATTCAGCGCATCCGGCGCACAAACCTGCTTTTCTATGCGCGCGTAAGCGTTGATCTCAGCGTTGCGATGTTCGACACCCGAACCAAGCGCAAGCTCTACCAGAATATTTATTCGATTCGGCACAACCTGCTCGCCATCCCCGGCGGTCCGATCGGGCTGATCACGAGCATATTTCAAACCTTCCGGCACACACAGACCAAGCATCTCGACGAGACCATGATCCTCACCGGTGACGTCATCGCCGAACGTTTCCCGTCCCCGATGAGCCTTGCCGTCGCCAGCGGCACGGTCATCAATAAGGTCGACGTGACGGTGCCGCGCGCCGAAATGCGCGAGGGCGACCGGGTGCTGCTCAAAGTGACCGGGACACCGAATCGAACAGCGACACTTTCGATCGGCCTGCTCGCCGTCGATCAGGAATTGGTCGAAGCCTCGCCGGGTGTCTATGCGGGATTTTACGTCGTCAAAAAGGGCGACATCGGTCGATTTCTGTTCGCCACGATTCGGATGGGGAATCCGCTTCTTCCGGATTCGGAGGTCGCCGTCTTGGAAGCAAACGATCAGCCGTTCGCAATTGATACGATTGCGCCGCTTCCCTACGAAGTCGATTCGTGGCTTCAGCATCCGGATCGGCCCGGGCTCACGCTGCGGTTCAGCCCGGAGAACCGGGGCGAATCCGAGGAAATTCCCGCAGGTTATCACATCTATCGCGGCGAGGGA
>JAJFLK010000406.1 GCA_021772735.1 Candidatus Sumerlaeota bacterium
CCCTTCTTATGGATCGGCGAGCTATGGCGAGGGATTTCGATTCTTTTGCTATTCCTCGCCCCTGTTTGGATGCTCCTATCCGCTGTCATGGGTATCCTCTTATTCTGGAAGGCGTCTCGCACGGAACACTTTAAGCCGCTCACTGAGGTGATGTCGTTAATGCACATCGCGATGGGTCCGATATCCGCCACGTTCTTCTTTATTGTGTATCACGACTTCTTCATGTGGCTTATGGATTGAAATTCTGAATGTGTTTTTTGTGGGCCAGCGGTGGCGGCGCCCCGGGCTCATAGACCGCGCTGCGCCCCGGGCCAGACCAAATTCCTTGCCACTCCCCGAGCTCCCGGCCATGATTTCCGCATGCCCGGCCCCGCTTCTCAAGATGCCGTCCTGACGCTTAGCGGAGTTCGCAAGGAATTCCCCGGCGTCCTCGCGCTCGATGGCGTGGATTTCGAACTGCGAGGCGGCGAAGTTCACGCGCTCGTCGGCGAGAACGGCGCGGGCAAGTCCACGTTGATGAAAATCATCAGCGGCGCGTATCGGATGACGCGCGGCGAGATGCGCATGGAGGGCCGCGAAGTCCGCGTTCGCAACCCGCGCCACGCACAGGATCTCGGCATCAGCATCATCTATCAGGAACTCAATCTCGTCCCTCATCTGACAGTCGAGGAGAACATTTTTCTTGGCCGCGAGCCCCGAACTCCGCTGGGCCTGATCGATGCCGGGCAGATTCGATCCAAATGCGAGCGACTCCTTGTCGACCTGGGCGTCGGCATTTCTCCGGCAGTTCGCGTCTCGACTCTGGGCGTCGCCGAAATGCAGATGGTCGAGATCGCAAAGGCTCTGGCTTTCGAGGCGCGCGTGCTCATCATGGACGAACCCACCTCGGCCCTGACCGATCGGGAAACCGAAACTCTGTTCGCAACGATCACCGACATCAAATCGCGCGGTGTCTCGATCATCTATATCTCTCATCGTCTTGAAGAAATTTTTCGGATCGCGGACCGGGCGACCGTGATGCGCGACGGTCGCATCGTCGCGACGCACGACGTCGAGGGCCTCTCGACCGGGCAGCTCATCCGCGAGATGGTCGACCGCGAAGTGAACGATCATTATCCGAAGCAGCCCGCGCCGATCGGTTCGGTGGTTTTGGGAGTCGAGAACCTGCGCGCCGGGACGCGAGTTCGCGGCGTGAGCCTGGAGCTACGAGCGGGCGAGGTCGTCGGGCTGGCCGGTCTGATGGGATCGGGCCGGACCGAGCTGGCGCGCGCGATCTTCGGCGCCGATCCGATCGATTCGGGCCGCGTTACGATCCATGGCGTTGACCTGACTCCGAGTTCTCCCAACGCCGCGATCCGTGCCGGCATGGGTTTCGTGACCGAGGATCGCAAGGGCGAGGGCTTGGTCCTTCAATTCAGTGTCTGCCAGAACGTCACGCTGCCCGCGATCCGTTCCATGTCGCGCGCGGGGGTGATCGATCGAGCGGCGGAACGAGCCGCAGCCAATCGTGCCATCGCCGACTTGCACATCAAGACTCCAACGGCCGAGGCGCAGGTCTCGAATCTCTCGGGCGGCAACCAGCAGAAGGTCGTTCTGTCCAAGTGGCTGGGCATCGGCGCTCGCGTACTGATCTTTGACGAACCGACGCGCGGCATCGACGTCGGCGCGAAGATCGAAATCTATACTCTGATGAACAAGCTTGCGGGCGAGGGCGTCGCGATCTTGATGATCTCCTCAGACCTGCCCGAGGTGCTCGGCATGAGCGATCGTATCCTCGTCATGAACGAAGGACGGATCGCGGGCGAGCTTTCGCGGGCCGAGGCCACGCAGGAAAAAGTCCTGGCCCTCGCGGTCGATCCGGTGGCGGGCGCGGCATGAGCACTTCAAGACGCGAGTGGCTTTTGCTTCACGGCCGCGAATTGGGCGGCATCGGCGGGCTCATCCTGCTTTGCTTCGGGCTGTGGATTCTTACGCCGTATTTCCTGACGGTCTCCAATCTGGTCAACGTCGCTCAGCAGACGGCGATCAACGCGATCATCGCCGTCGGCATGACGTACGTCATCATCACTGCCGGCATCGATCTTTCTGTCGGCTCGATCCTCGCCTTCTCCGGAGTGATCCTTGCCCGCGCGCTCAACGCCGATGCCCCCCTGCCGGTCGCTTTGTTTGCGGCGATCGGAGCGGGCGCCGCGCTCGGCGTCGTCAATGGGATGCTGATTACATACGGCCGATTACCGCCGTTTATCTCGACTCTAGGGATGATGAGCGTCGCGCGCGGGCTGGCCCTGATCGTCAGCGATGGCCGTCCGATCTCCGGCTTCTCCGAGTCGCTGAGGTTCCTGGCCAATGGCGACCTGATCGGCATTCCGATGCCGGTTGTCATCACGGGCATCGTCATGATCGCGGGCCAGTTCTGCCTCAAGCGGACGTGGTTCGGGCGATACGTCTATGCGATCGGAGGTAACGAGGAAGCTGCGCGGCTTTCGGGCATCAACATCACTTTCGTCAAGGTGGCGGTCTATGGCCTGGCCGGAGCGCTCTCTGCCCTGGCGGCGATCGTCCTTACCGCGCGGCTGAACTCGGCACAACCCACGGCCGGCGCGATGTATGAACTCGACGCCATCGCGGCGACGGTCATCGGCGGCTCCAGCCTGATGGGCGGGGAGGGGAGCGTCGTCGGAACGCTGATCGGCGCGCTCATTATGGGCGTCCTGCGCAATGGCCTGAACCTGCTCGATGTCTCTTCGTTCGTTCAACAGACCGTCATCGGCTCGGCCATCATCGCGGCAGTGCTGATCGATATGGCGATCAAACGCCGCAGGGTGTGAGTCCCGAGCGGCGTGCCGCCCCCAACCTCCCCGAAAGTCATTGGTGCAAAGATCCGCCGGAGGCGTGATAATTCCGCGTCCGGGGGAACCTCTTGGCCGAAACATCAACAGGGAGTCGATCCATGCGTCGATTGAACTTTTCTCGTTTTCCGTTCGCAGCCCTTCTCGCCATTTGCGCCGCCTGTGCCCTGACCGGCGGGCTCGGCGCGTGCAATCGCGAGGACCCCGTCGAGCCCGGAGCGACCTTCGGCGATGGAGCATCCCCCGCCGCGCATCGCCCGACCATCGCGTTCATCATGAAGACGCTCAATAACCCATTCTTTGTCGACATGGAGGTTGGCGCGCGCGAAGCGGCCGAGAGGTTGGGCGTTGAGCTGATCGTTCAAGCGCCCGAACGCGAACTCGACATCGAGCGTCAGATGCAGATGGTCGAGAACATGATCCAACGCAAGGTCGATGCGATCGTCATCACTCCAAACGGCTCGGCAGAAATTATCCCCGCGATCGTCAAGGCAAACGCCGCCGGCATCCCGGTGCTGATCGTCGATACGAGGATCGACGCCGAAGCAGCGCGCGAGGCGGGGGCCATGACGGTCACTTTCATCGGCTCGGACAATCATGAAGGCGGGCGCATCGCGGGCGAATTCCTGGCCGGGCGACTTGGCGACCGCGGCGAGGTCGCCGTGCTCGAAGGCATCCCGGGCCACGAGACGGCCGACGCCCGGCTCGGGGGCTTCAAGGAGGGCATCGCCGAGGCCTCTGCCGTGCGGATCGTCGCATCCCAGCCGGCGAACTGGGAACGCGATCAGGGTTTCAACGTCGCGCAGAACATGCTGCAAGCCCACCCGGACCTGAACGCCATCTTCGCGGCGAACGACATGATGGCGTTGGGTGCGATCGAGGCGATCTCGGCCGCCGGCAAGTCGCGGCAGATTCTGGTCGTCGGCTTCGACGCGACGGACGACGCGCGCGAAGCCATCGGCGCGGGCCGCATGCTGGGCTCGGTCGCGCAGTATCCCGCAGCGATGGGCAGCGTCGGTGTCGAGAAGGCCCTCGAAGCCGTCAATGGCGCGGCGATTGACGAAGAGATAGGAACGAAAGTCGAAATGATTCACGAGGCGAATCTGGCCGATTAACGAATGATACGATTTGACTGGCGGCGGAGGCCAGCCATTAGATTGACTTGGCAAACGGGGGATAAGACAATGGGTGGAGATATTAATCAGTCCGGCACGTCCGGGCGCGAACCCGATCCCAATCCACTCGGCGATTTGGATGAGGTCGAGGACTTCATGAAAGCGCGCTATCCCGAGGCCGGATCGGGCAAGGCGATGGCGGGCGAGGGCGCGATGTCAGGCGGGGACTCCGGCCAGGAACTCGGTCCCAACACCGGCGCGGCTCAGGCTGCCAAGCCGCGTCATAAGTTCCGAGATTACCGCGCCGAGGCGCGCGATTGCGTCAAAGAGTTCTATCGTCTCAATCACACCTACCAGACCTACGAATTCGTCCAGGCCAAGCGTCGCGAATTCCTCAGTCTGGATCGCCGGACGATGGGCATCTGGGAGGCGATCGAATATCTGAATACGCTCGTCGACGAGAGCGATCCGGATACCGAAATGACGCAGCTCCAGCACCTGCTTCAATCGGCCGAAGCCGTTCGCCGCGCCGGTCATCCGCGTTGGTTTATCCTGACCGCGCTGATACACGATCTGGGCAAGATCCTGTGCCTTTGGGGCGAGCCGCAATGGGCGGTCGTCGGCGATACGTTTCCCGTTGGCTGCGCGTTTTCCGAAGATGTCGTCTATCCCGAGTTCTTTGAACTGAACCCGGATTCGACGGACGCGCGATTAAGTACACGGCTCGGTGTATATGATGAAGGTTGCGGACTGGATAACGTCGCAATGTCGTGGGGCCATGATGAGTATATGTATCATGTCGTCAAGGATCACCTGCCCGAAGAGGGCTTATACATGATCCGGTATCACTCGTTCTACGCGGCCCACCGCGAGGGCGCTTACAATTACCTGATGAATGACCACGACCGCGAGATGTTCAATTGGGTGAAAAAATTCAATCCGTTTGATTTGTATTCCAAGGCGGATTCAGCCCAGGACACCGAATCGTTGATGCCGTTCTATACAGAGCTGATCGAAGAGTATTTCCCGGGAAAGCTTGCGTGGTGAGCGCCCGCTATTCATCCTCGCTCTCACGTTGAGTGGGCCCTGGTAATCGCAATCTTTGATATTCCAGTCGTGGAAAATCGGAGGAAACTTTGGCTTCCAACTCTTCTTGGATTTTTTGATGAAGCTCTTGCATCCCCTGATCGGTTTCTTCCAGAGTTTTGCGCAGGCCTTTAACAACACTGCCTGCCAAGGGAATGCTGCTGAGTAACTCCCATCCGGAATTCTTGAGCCATATAGCGGTGAAGTGCAACGCGCCACGAGTTGCAAAATACGAGCCGTTCCGAGCTCCTTGAAGAGTGGCGATGACGTTTTCAAGCTTACGGATTGCCTGCACGCTATCAATTTCGCCGCTCGTCAAAATCTCTTTCAAGCATTTAATGATCTCATCGAAAAGCTCGGGGATCTTACATTCTGCCCTGTATTTCTGGTAGACCGCATCGAACTCAAATCCCGTCTCGGCGTTCGCTCCCTTTGTTTTCCATTGATGATGCTCCAGCTGTCCGGATAGTCGTGACGCGATCAATATGACCGCCTCGACGCCG
>JAJFLK010000407.1 GCA_021772735.1 Candidatus Sumerlaeota bacterium
GCCCTCGACGCCCGCGGCGCCGCGAGCCGGAGCCGCCCTGATCGGCAAGTCGAATGCGATCTCACGTGTGCGAGAGTTTATCCAGGAGGTTGCGCCGTCGAGCTTGACCGTCCTTCTGCGCGGAGAAAGCGGCACGGGCAAAGACGTCGTCGCCAGAATGATTCATCGGGCATCGGGTCGGACAGGCCCCGGTGATTTTATAAAGATCAATTGTCCGGCCATACCGGAGACGCTGCTCGAATCCGAGCTTTTTGGTCATGAGCCCGGCGCGTTCACCGGCGCTGACCGGCGCAAGCCGGGACGATTCGAGCTCGCCGCGGGCGGTACTATTTTTCTCGACGAGATCGGCGAGATCCCGCTGGCCGTGCAGGTCAAGCTCCTGCAGGCCATCGAGCACAAGGAGTTCACCCGTCTGGGCGGCTCGCGAACGATCGCAACGAAGGCGCGAATCATCGCCGCGACAAACGCCCCGCTCGAACAGATGATCGCCGATGGGGAGTTCCGCTCCGATCTTTTTTACCGCCTGAATCAATATTCAATTATGCTCCCGCCGCTCTCAACCAGGAAGGAAGACATTCCGCTCCTGATCGACCATTTCCTGGTCAGCTACGGGCGACGCGCCGGCAAGTCGGGGCTCGACCTCTTGCCGGCAATGCGGGCAAGGCTCGTGGAACATACATGGCCGGGGAACGTCCGAGAGCTGGAGTCTGTTATCCAGAGATTCGCGCTGAGTGGGAAGGAATCTTCTATCGAATTGAATGCGACATCGCCGGTAGTTCAGGTGTCCCTATCCAAGCCGCGGCGATCGGCGGCCAAGCGTACGGCGCCGTTGAGGGACAGCGAGATTGAGGCAATTGTCGCGGCACTGACCGAGAGCCGGTGGAATCAACGAAAGGCGGCCGAAGCTCTGGGCATCAGTTATAGTTCTCTGAGGCGCCGCGTGGCTAAATACGATCTTAAACGCCATTAGGGTGGTGAGTGATCCAGAAGGTTTTCGCTCCGGAACGAGTCCGTATCGGCCATCCGAGAGTGAAAATCAATTCATACGAAATACCGATTCTGATCAACTATTGACGGTATTAGCTATTCATATTCGTCACATTGATGGCGGTGCTTGACGATTTCGCTAAGAGAGCTTGCTCACACATCTTTCATAACTCTCCTTAACACAACGGGTCGCGCCAGTTATTTCAAAACCGCCCTCGGGTTCACTTACTGGCACGTAACATGCTCACGTAGTCTACGGCTATTAAAACAGCCAAGCATGTGAGAAGCGGCTTCTTATAAGCGGCGCTTCTCCCGCGCGCGTGCGAAACGCGCACACGGCAACTGCGGCGTGCTTACTCCGAGGAAATCCAAAACTCGCCTCACGCGGCGGCCCGGCCGGTCGCAAGCGGAGGCGAGCGGATTGATATGAGTGTCGGTAGTTCGCGTTTGAGGAGGCAGGAAACTGGCGATGAATACCTCGAAAGGAATCGTGGTGATGGCGGGAAAACTTGATCGAACTGGAGGAGACGCCGGAGGCGACTCCCTCGGGCCGGCTCGTCACAGGCATGACGCGGCGTTTACGGGTCTCGAGCCCGTGTCGATTCTTGAGCGTCTGCTCGATTACGAACTCCGGGCTGCGGCACGGTATCGGCGCTTCGCGGCTCTGGTGATGGTCACCTCGGGCCACAAAGAAAGTGACGTGGTGGATCTGCTCGATGAACAGGTTCGCGGGAGCGACGAATTTCTTCAGCTTGGCGACGACGCCGCAGCGATCTTGATGGGTGAGACCGATTCGAGCGACGCGCTCGTAGCCGTAAAGCGGTACAAATCTCGCTGTCAGGGGGGTGAGGACCTTCGGTTTGCCGTCGTTTCTTACCCGGCAGACGGCCGCGGGACGAGCGAATTGCTCTCGACCGCATCACGAAGACTCCGAGCGGCAAGAGCCGGAGGATACGGAGCGATCATTAGCACTGGATAGCGCGGCCCGAGACGACAGAAGACTTCGGATTGCCTCAGAGACGACGTTCGATATGACGATGACTCATGAAAAGGATTTCACAGCCCGAGCGATGCAGGGCGAGGGGTCGCAGCTCGGTGCACATTCGTGATCGAACCTTGCACGGCGATGACATCGAAACGGCGAATCAGGCGGCTAATTAGGAAGTCGGTCGCAAATAAAAACGAGCCAGGGCCAGGCATTGGTCCGCAACGCGAAGACGAACGAGCAGAAAAAATGAGTAGCATTAATTCAAAACTCCGAAAAGCAGGCCCGCTCAAATGGATTTCGATTGCGCGATTCGGAGCCACGATACGGTCCTTTGCCGCGCTGGTATGTGTGGCCCTCGCCGCGGGATGCGCAAGCGCTCCAAACCCGTGGGTCGATACTGGCGTGCTGCGAGCCGTGACGCTCAGCCCCGGCGACGAGATCGAGGTCCGCTTCCGCTACTGGCCCGAGCTGGACGAAACCGTGACGGTCCGCCCGGACGGCAAGATCGCCCTGCAGTTGATCGACGAAGTGGATACGGCCGGCCTTTCGCCCGAGCAGCTCGACGCGCGGCTGACAAAACTTTACGAGGCCCAGCTCAAGGATCCCGTTCTCACCGTCATGGTTCGGGGGCTTTTCAACCAGCGTGTCTATGTCGGCGGGGAAGTGAACGAGCCGGGCGTCATAGAATTCCCCGAACGCATTACCGTTTCCGAAGCGATCATGGAGGCGGGCGGATTCAACCTCGATTCGGCAAAGCCGGGCAACGTGATTCTGATCAGGTTTGTCGAAGGCCAACGATACGTCAAGAAGGTCAATCTAAAGCCGCTCTTGAAGGGTAAGATGACCGACCCCATCTATCTGAGCGAACGCGACATCGTCTACGTGCCGGAAACTCGAATCGTCAAGGCGAATCGTTGGGTGGATCAATACATCAACGACCTCCTGCCCGATATCATTGAAACCGCCGCCACGGGGTTCCTGTTCAACAACCGGTGAGGATAACCCGATAACGCAGAAAGGCCTTTTTCTCGCCGCGGCGATAGGCGAAGCAAGGACGCAGACTACACAATGGCCAAGCAAACTCAACATCCCCTTCCGGTTCCGGGCCGCCGATCCGACCCGGCCTCCTCAGTCAGCCTGACCGGCATCGAGCTGGACACGTACCGGGTCTACCGCGATCAGGAGCAACACGGGACGGCGGCGTATGAGCAAACGCCGTTCACGATGCGCGACCTGCTCTATATGCTTTTCCGGCACAAGAAGAAGATCGTCTTCACGTTCATCGCCTTCTCGTGCCTGACCATATTCTACGTTCAAGACGTGACCGACACGTATGAATCCGAAGCCCGAGTCATGATCGGAAACTACCGCAATCCGACTGCGGTTCAGGCCTCGGACTCCGGCGGATCGCTTATCGCCCAGTCCCGCGGCGGTCTGGGAGATTTCATGAGGTCCGAGATGGCGATCCTGAGCGGGCGCAACGTCGCCGAATCGGTCGTCGATCGCCTCGGTGCCGAGTATGTCCTTAAGCCTCCGCCAGGCCTGGAGATCGCGGCCCAGGCCGACTCTGAGGCTTCAACCGAATCCTCCGAGTTCATCACACTCGCCATCGACGGCGTCATGTCGACCATCAAGGGGCCGGTCAACGCTGCGATTGAGTATCTCAAACTTGAGGCCAAGGACTTGACTGTCCGCGAGAGAGCGATCCTTACCGTGATGAAACGGACCGAGGCCGAACCGACCACCATCGGCGGATCGGTCATGAGCATCACATATGAAGGACAGACCCCCGAAATAGCACAAGCGGTATTGGCAGAAACCGTCGCCGCCTACGAAGAGAGCAACCTCAAGAGTCGGGCCGGGCGGCTCTCGCCGGACTACATCCAAGGCCGGGTCGCGGAAATCCGCGATGAGCTACAGACAAAAGAAATTGAGCTTCAGAATCGGCGCAAGGAACTCAACGTCGCCGACCTGACCAGCGAGCGTGGGCTTCGGCTCGGGCAGATCGCGACGCTGGATACTCAACTGATGGAATCGAATGTTGAGATCTCCGCGCTTGAAGCACAGCTTCGAATTCTCGAGCTCGCCATCGAAGAAAACGGCGGCGACCCGACATCGGACGGTCTTCAGATCGCGGCCGATCCGTCGCTGGACGGCCTCCGAGCGCGCCTCAACGAATTCAGGGCCGAGGAGATCGACCTCTCCGCGAGGTATACGGATCAAGCCCGTCCGCTGATCGAAGTTAAAGAGAAGATCGCCAAACTCGTGGTCCTTCTGGGCGGCGAGGCTGCGGCGGGATCTGCCGCGCCTGTCGGCGCCGGAGTCGGGCGCGAAAACTTTGAACTCGCAACTCAAAGGCGAACTGTCGTTGGCGACCTTGAGGCGACCCATGCCCGAGTCGGCGCACTTAAGAAAGAGCTCGCCGGACTGCGGCTTGGGGTCGAGACGTTAAATCTGCACGAGCGCGAGTTGGAAGGCCTGAACCGTGAGGTCGATGCGCTTCAGTCTCAATACGAACAATACCTTTCGACGGCGAACACTTCGCAGATCGAGGCGGAATTGACCGAGCGCAAACTCTCAAACATTCGCATCGTTCAGCCTGCCAGCCTACCGATCCAGAGCGAGAAGTCCCAGCGCAAGATGCTTATCTTTCTTATGTTCGGGGTTTGCATGGGCCTGGGCCTGGGCGCGGGGATGGCGCTGACGCTCGATTTCTTCGATCACTCGCTTCACAACAACGAGGATGTTGAAAACAATGTGGGCCTGCCTGTCCTGGCCGCAATTCCAATGACCCGTTTTCACCGGCCTGAGACCCGGGAGGAGCCGGCATGAGCATCAAACGACTCCATCCGCCCCATGAATTGACCGAGCAATACGAGATGCTCAAGGTCCGCGTGCTGACCATGCTCAACGGCAAGGCTGCGGGGCCGGTCGTCGTCGCCTTCACGAGCTGCGAGAAGGACGAAGGCGTTTCCAGCGTCGCATCGAATTTCGCTTCCACGCTAGCAGATGATTCAGGTCGCAAGGTTTTGCTCATGGACGGCGACCTGCGCAGACCTACATTGCACACGATGATTTCGCTTGCACACCGTTCGAAAAAGCCCAAGGGGCTATGGGGGCGTCGCGAGCTTCTTCCCGAGGCGCGGGTGGCTGGATCTCTTACACTTCCGGCCTGGCAGCTGCTCCGCGCCGGTAGCCATCTGGACGTCCTCCTGGCCCGTCGCAAGTTCGATAATCCGGGCATGCTTTTCGCCATGCATGAGTTCGGTGAATTTCTGGATGAGGCCCGTCGTAAATATGATTTCGTCGTTATCGATTGCCCTCCCATCCACCGTTCAAGCGGCGCCGCGATTCTTTCCTCGCGAGCCGATGGCACCGTCCTCGTCGTCGAGGCGGGGAATGTTCGCCAGGAAGCGATCCAACGCGGGGTCATGACTCTCGAGGAGACGGGCGCAAATGTTCTGGGCGTTGTTCTTAACAAACGCCAGTACCCGATACCGAACTTCATTTACAACAGGATCTGATAGGACCAGACGCAGTATATGACCTCCAGCTTTTCACACTCCAATGGCTCAGGACCGGCATCATACGGACCGGGTCTG
>JAJFLK010000408.1 GCA_021772735.1 Candidatus Sumerlaeota bacterium
GCTCAATGCGTTTTCATGCGTCTCAACGTCCCCGCGCGGAGGTCGGGCGAGCGCGACCGTGATCAAATATCGATCCGGCACTAGCATCGGCGCGGGGAAATCGATCTGAACCGTGCCGTCGAAGGGCGCCTCGAACTGCACGGATTCGGGATGATCCCGGTTCTCGGCCAGCATGATGATCTCGCCGACCTGATTGCGAAAAAGAAGCGTCGCATAGCCCGATGGCAAGGGCACACGCGTTTTGATGTTGAGCCGAACGCTGAAGGGTTCATCGCTTTCGATGTGATCGGCGATCCGCTCGCCGTCGCGCCGGAACAGGCCCGCCTCCAGGATTTGATAATCCTTGCTCGGGTCGTCGGGAAATTCGGCTTCGCCCGCCGTCTCTCCGATGGCCAAACCAAGGTAACCACGAACGACCTCGCTTGCCGGGCCATCGCGGACGATCCGGCCGCCATCGAGCAACAGCACGCGAGAGCAAAGCCGGTTGACGGCGTTCATATTGTGGCTTACGAAAAGCACGGTGCGACCGCCCGCCGAGAGATCACTCATCTTGCCTAGGCATTTGCGCTGGAACGCGGCGTCGCCGACGGCGAGCACTTCATCGATCAGAAGAATCTCCGGCTCCAGATGCGCGGCCACCGCGAAGGCAAGCCGCACGCGCATGCCGCTCGAATATCGCTTGACCGGCGTCTCCAGGAATCTGCCGACCTCGGAGAATGCGACGACCTCATCGAAGCGCTCGATGATCTCCGTGCGACGCATGCCGAGTATCGCGCCATTCAGGTAGATATTTTCCCGCCCCGTGAGCTCGGGATGAAATCCGGTCCCGACCTCGAGCAGCGAAGCGAGTCGTCCACGGACCTGCGCCCGTCCGGTCGATGGCGCGGTGATCCGGGAAAGGATCTTAAGCAGTGTGGACTTGCCCGCGCCGTTCGGCCCGATGAGCCCGAGCACCTGGCCGTGAGGCACCTCGAAGCTCACGTCGCGCAGGGCCCAGAAAATTTCATCCTCCTCTTCCCCTTCCGCGCCGCCAGCCGCACGCCGCATCACGCCCCGGCCCACGGCGCCCGGAAGCGCGGCGAGCGCCTCGCGAAACGTCCGCTGGAGATTGACCGTCTGGCCAAGG
Source organism: Candidatus Sumerlaeota bacterium (assembly GCA_021772735.1). GTDB lineage: Bacteria > Sumerlaeota > Sumerlaeia > MVZB01 > JAJFLK01 > JAJFLK01. Next base: position 1,127 of record JAJFLK010000408.1, read on the forward strand.
TGATAAAACTTGCCGAGTGAATCGGCGCGGATGGCGGTCGATGAGTCCAATTTCAATTTCCGTTCGGAGCCGGGTTAAACGATATCGGCGAACGTCTCCTCGGATCGGCGGAAGTAGAAAATTCCGATCGCCAGAAACAGCAGACACGTGGGCACACCCATCGCGATAGCCAGCCATGGCGCCGAGGCCGCCACCTGCACCGCCTGCCCGTCGATCATTTTCGTGACCCGCATCGCATCGCGCAGCAAGAGCCAGCGGAATCCCTCGACCACGCCGACCATCGGGTTCAGCGCGTAGGCGTACTTCCAACTGCCCAGGCTCTCGGCGACCGCGCTGAACGGAACGATCACCGTCCCATACATCCACAACTGAACCATGAACGGAACGGCGTATCGCACGTCGCGATATTTGACATTCATGGTGGCGAGAATCAGCCCTGTGCCCAGCGCAGTCGTAAACGCCACGGCGACGAGAAGTGGCAGGAGCATTGCCGAAGCCGGCGGCATGATCCCATAGAAGGCCATCATCGCAAAAAGGATCACGAGCGCGATGGCGAAGTCGATCAGGCCGCCAAGACACGGCACGAGCGGAATCATCAGCCGAGGGAAGTAAATCTTGGTCAGCATGTTTGCGCTGGCGACAAGGCTCATGCTCGACGTGTTGAGCGCCGTCGCAAAATACGTCCACGGAAGCAACGCGGCGTAATAGAAGATCGGAGCCGGAAGGCCATCGGAGGGCAGTCCCGCTACGCGGCCGAACAGAACCGTAAAGACAATCATCTGGAGCAGCGGTACGAGGATGGCCCAGGCCAGCCCGAATAGCGTCTGCTTGTATTTGATCTTCACGTCGCGTGCGACGAGGAACCCGAGCAGATCTCGCTGCTCCCAAAGTTCTCCGAATTCGATCCCGATAAACCGCCGCCGGGGCGTAATTTCCGTGACCTTCGGCTCGGGGCCGGCCCGGGAGGCCGTGGCGATTGTCTCGGTGGAATTCATAAGTCAAATCGCGGGCCGTGCGGGGAAGGCGGGGCTTCGATGTGCCCGGAACCCCCTGTTTCGCCTTGGGATCCGAAGCCCATTACGCTACTGCACGCGCCGGACGAATTGCAAAAGTTTCCCCGATATCGACGCCCGGGAGGATTTCGCCGTCGGCCGTCTTGGCACGCGCCTCCCTTGCCCCAATCGGGAACCAATATACCGGGAGATGGACCTAGTAATAGAACTGGAGATGCGCAAAAGGGGCCCGCTCGCGTAAAAATTCCGGCTCGCCGAATTCGCCGGCGATTCGCGTTACCGAAATATCGTCGATCAATATCGCGCCGTCGGGATTCTTTCCCGCATCAGCGAGCCAGACAAAATCGAGTTTGACTCGTGCCGCGCCGGTCGGCCACTCTTCGCTCGAGAATGTCATCGAACGAAATTTCCAACCCAGAGGCCCCCTCT
>JAJFLK010000409.1 GCA_021772735.1 Candidatus Sumerlaeota bacterium
CTACCCCGGGCAGCTGACGAACCACGTCCCCGCCCGCACGCCGGTTGCGACTTCATTTGAAGTGTCCGAGGGTAAGCCGTTTGAATTGAGCGGTGAAGGTAGTGGGAGATCGGAGGCCCTGAAGAACATCGACACCTGGGAAGTCAGCGCAAAGCAGGCCGGCGGGCGCACGATGCGGTTCGTCTACGGACGCGCCTACCCCAATCTGCTAGTCGAGTTCGAGACCAGCGACGGACGCAAGCTGACTCTTAAGTCGCTGGAACGCGATCAGTATTGGGTCATCAAGAAATAGTGTGGTAGCTTCTAGGGGAACCCGAGGGGTTCCGCTGAGGCGCATTCGTGAATATCGATATCGTATTCATCTTTCTGATCTTTTCGGTATGGTTCGTCCTTCCGGTCATTGTGGTTTTAGGCACGCGTTACTATCGGAGACGCCTTGAGCGCGAGGCCGGAACTTTGCTGATCGAATGCGGGAGAAGCATCGTCGGGATGCGGGTAATGATTCTGTGCGGATTGTGGCTCGGATGGCCTCTCTTGATCTTTCCATTCCAGCCGTACATCGCATCGATTTTTTTCGGCGGTTCGGTTCTCCAAGTGATGTTCCTCCTTGCCCCCTATGGCCTCTTTCGAACGCAGCTTCACGAAGACGCGGTTGTATACAGCGGTCCAATGATCGAGGGGCGCAGTGTCCCGTGGCGAAATGTCGGAACTCTCGAATGGATCGGGCCAGGGCATTTCCGTCGCGGGCTGAGCGTGCAACTCACGTAGCAAGACGCGAAGGGTCTGCGAGGCGTGGCTGGAGAGAAGATTGATTTTTATCTGGCGGAATCGAGCAGAGCCGAGGTCGAGAAGTTGATCGTGGAGAAGTCCGGCGCAGAGGTGCTGACTGCGGTCGCGCTGCTCGAACCCAGCAATGCATCGACATCGAGTTTGGGTTAAGACTACACGGTGGGAGGCGCATCCATGAATATCGATTCCGAAACCATCGCCCGGATTTGGTCCGTCGGCATGTGGCTGACTCTCGCCCTCATCGTCGTGGCCAAGGTCCGCCATCGCCAGCGTGCGGAGCGCAGGGCGGGCGCAGTGCTGATCGACTGCGGGAGAAACACTGAGGGCACGTTTATTCTGATCTTTGCCGGCTTGTTCCTCGTATTGGCATTCCCGAGTCACATCGTGGGTGGTTGGTTGGGACTCACGATATGGGCGGCAATCGTTGTGCTGCTCTTCTTCCCCGATTGCCTGTATCGAGTTCGGCTATGCGAGAACGCTATTTTGCACAACGGATCGATGATCGAAGGTGGGTGCTCGATCCTGTGGGTCAATATTACAGCCATCGAATGGACTCGACCGTGGCTTTCGGGCAGGGGCGGGCTGCATGCAACGCTTACGCTTCGAGACGCGAGGGGGTTTCGTGGGATCGCTGGAAATGGAGTGGGGTTTATTGTCCCTGAATCCCAAGTGGCCGAGGTCGAGAAACTGATCCTGGCCAAGTCCGATGCCGAAGTGCGAGACGCCGCCCATCAGGCCCGGGGCCGCGCTACTTCGCCAGACCCTCATTAAGACTCCCCATCCGATATCCCGCAAGATCGACGCAGACTGATTTAAAACCAATCTCGCCCAGGCGGGTGACGACGCGTTCGCGCAATTCGGGCTCGGTCAGGCGGCTGACCTCGGCCGGATCGACCTCAATGCGCGCCAGTGTGCCGTGGTGGCGCACGCGGACCTGAGCGAACCCCAGGCCTCTCAGGAACGCCTCGCCGGCGGCGATCTGACCCAGTTTCTCCCGATTGATCGTCTCCCCATACGGCACGCGCGAAGACAGGCACGGCGCGGCGGGCTTCGCCCAGTTGTTCAGGCCCAGCGCTCGGGCCATCGCTCGCACCTCATCCTTGGTAACCTCGGCCTCGCGCAGGATGCTGACGACGTCGTGCTCGGCGACGGCCCGGAGCCCCGGGCGGTAATCGCCGCCGTCATCCGCGTTGGAGCCATCGAGGACCGCCCTCGCGCCGAAGCGCCGCGCGAGCCCATCCAGATGATCGTAGAGTTCGTTCTTGCACAGGTAGCAGCGGTCGGTGGGATTCTCGGTGTAACCTTCGATCTCAAGCTCGGAGTATTCGACGAATTCCTGGATGAAGCCGTGATCGCGGGCGAGGTCGATCGCCGCCTGCAATTCGGTGTCGGTCAGGGTTTCGGATTTGGCCGTCACGCCGATGCAATCCGCGCCCAGCGCCAGAGTGCCAATCTTGAGCGCGAGCGTGGAATCCACGCCTCCCGAATACGCGACGATAACGCGGCCCAGGGCGGAGACGCGCTCGATCATCGCTTCGAGCTTGCGCTGGAGCGCGGCATTGCTGAGATCCGGAATGAGGTCCGGAATGAGATCGCCAGCCTGATCGGGGGCGGTCGCTTTGGGTGGAGTTTGAGGTGCGGTGGCCATGGGTCCAGCCAGTTTACCGGCCCGGCCCGGCGGGCGATATAACAATCAGGCCACGGAATAATCAGGCCAATGATCAATCAGTCGTAGAGCGTCCAGGATTGGGCCGCGTTCAATCCGCCGGGGACGCGGATGAGGACGGGCAGGACGTTCGTGGGCGAGGAGGCAATGATGAGGAAGAGGTCGCCGGGCTCGTTGATGCCGAGTGGGAACGTGAACGAGACGGCCGTATCGGACCATGCGGTGATGTTCGCGGTCAGGTCGAGCGAGCCGAACATGAGCTGCGAGGCGCCCTGGGTCGCGCCGAAGGCATACCCCCGGATCGTGCCGGCGGTGTTGTGGATCGCGGTGTAGCGGGAGCCCGCCGCGCCCTGATTGATGGTCGTGACGTCCGGGCCGGTGACGGTCGAGATTGAGGTCTCCGTGACGCCGCCGTTGAACTCGAAGAAAATATCATCGCCGCTCTGGACGAAATCCGGGCCGAGTGAGACGAGCGTATATCGATCGAAGGCGTCGCCGTAGAGCTCCTGCGTGACGACGCCGGTATCGCCACGGATGAGGCCGTGGGGCGAGAAGAAGAAGTAGGGATTGCCGAAGAGATCGAGCGGCGATCCCAGATCGTAGATGTCGGCGTCGGGATTGATCGTGCCGATCTGGAACGTGGCATAGGGCCCCTGCCAGCCGCCGCCGGGGAACTCCGGGGCCGTGCGGCGCGCGTCTTCGAACAGCCCGACCTCGGGCCGCATGACGAACGTCCCCCCGCCTGTGTCGATGTCGTTGATGTCGAACACGGAATCGGTCAGGTCGTCGAGGCTTTCGAGCGAGACGTAGAACTGGTTCGTGATGGCGCAGAACTGGAGGGCGGTTGCGAGGTTGGACATCTCGACGAGCGTGAGCTGGGCGCGAGCGGCCGAGCACGGCAGCGTCAACGCGAAGGCCACGGCGAGGATTCGCAGGCAGATAGAATTGTGGGCGGGGAGTTGGCGCATATGAAAGTCGAGTCCGATTTGGGCGTTCGAGGCGTCCCGGCCGTTATCTTCGCGTCGCGGCCAGAACCGCTCGCAAATAGTATAGGCATCGGCGAGCGTGGCGTCAGGTCGCGGTCGCGAAACCGGATGCAATGCCGGCGCGCAGAGAATAGAATGGAGGCTTGATCGGCCGATGGGGAAGGGCCGAGCCTGGTGCGAAGTATGACCAATGTGAAAACAACAGACGAAGTCGAACGCAGCGCGAACCTCGCGCCGAGGCGCCGGGCGCGCGAGGTGCAGGTCGGCGATCTCGTTATCGGCGGCGATCAACCCATCCGCGTGCAGACGATGACGGCGACCGATACGGCCGATGTCGAGGCGACGGCCTCGCAGATCGAGGAGCTGGTCGAGGCCGGTGCGGAGATCATGCGTGTGACGGTCGATACGCCCAAGGCCGCGCGCGCCATGCCCGCGATCCGCGAGCGATGCGCCGTGCCGCTGGTTGCGGACATCCATTTCAATCACCGGCTCGCGATCGAAGCCGCGCCGTATGTGGATAAGATTCGGATCAACCCCGGCAATATCGGGAGCGAAGAGCGGGTCAAAGCGGTCATCGACCGGGCAAACGAACTCGGCTTGCCGATTCGCGTCGGCGTGAATCAGGGTTCCCTGGAGAAAGACATCGCGATCCGGCACGGTGCTCACGTCTCAGACGATGGAATCCTCATGCCGCCCGAGGAGGGATACACGCCAGAGGCGCTGGTTGATTCCGCGC
>JAJFLK010000410.1 GCA_021772735.1 Candidatus Sumerlaeota bacterium
CCTCGCGGTCCCAGTGGAACTTGACCTTCACGCGGCCGTATTCGTCGGTGTAAATCTCTTCATCGCTCGGGCCGACGACGATCGCCGTCTGGGAGCCCTGGACCGTCGGCCTGTGCGCGACGCGAGGCGGCCGGTATGGAACCGCTGAGGGGATGCCCTGGAACTTGACCAGGTGATTTTGGCGTTCGTCGGCCGTCTCGCCCTGTACGCCTTCTTCGGTTGATTCGGGCTGGCGGCCCGTGACGGTCATGTGAGTCAGCAGATATTCGCCGTTCGTCGTTGTGCGGGGGAATTCGTCCAGAGCGAACTTGTATCCCGTAATAAATCGCCGGCAGATGGCCTGCCCGCGCGCGATGATGCGGCGCGCGGAAAGCGATTGCAGCCGGGCGAGGACGCGCTTATCCGGCTTCGAAGGCTGGACTGCGTCGCCGGAGATGAAGTCTGCCGGGTAGTCGTAGTATTCGAGCTCGGGCCGGAGGTCGTATTCGTGCTTGGCTTCGGTCGGCGTGCCCGGGGTTTTGAAATCAAAATCGCGGTGCGTCCCCTTGCCGGTCCGGATCTCTTCGCCATGACGGAAGTGAAAGACATGCTCGGTGAAGACCATGCCGCTCGTCGGGCGATAGAGCAGCTTGGGCTCGCCGAAGATTGGCAGGAAGGCTTCGTTCGAATCGCCAAAGACAATGCGATGGCTCTCTTCGGTGTGCTCGAAGAAGTAAAATATCCCTTCGTCTTCGCAGAGCCTCTCGACGTAATTCCACTCGCTCTCGCGATGCTGGACGCAGTAATCGCGCGGCTCGTGATCTCCGGTCAGCCGCCAGTCGATCATCTCCGCCGGAACGCCCGCGTCCTTCAAGACCTTCTCGATAATCTTTTTGACGCCCATATCCTGGAAGATTCGGTTTCCGTGGCGGAAGTTGAGGAGCCAGAAGAACGGAACGATCTCGGCCTCGTATTGGCTGAACGAGGAGCCATCCATGACGTGTTCGAACCGGCTGATGATGCCGCTGACGTATCGGGCGGCCGTGGGATCATCCGGATGGCCCGTGGTCTCGTCCATCGGGTTCATCGCAACCCTGAGCACGGCCATCTGGCCGACCATCTCCTCGTGGAGGATGTTGCGATTCCGGCTGCTAAGGGTCAGCCGGTAATGGTAGAGCTGCGATAACCCCTCGTGGCCGTCGATGGAGACCACCTGGAGATCCTGCGCCGAGAGGTCCGCGGCGCGGAACGAATACTGGGCGAAGGAGGCTTGTTCTGTGCTACCGCCGGATGCCATAGGTTTCCGTCTTCTTTAGGGCACTCTCGCCGTGCCGAGGCCCGACCGCCGGGCCTCTTAGCTGCAAACTGATCCACATGCCTGGATCAGGATATGTCGTCACCGCTGCGCCGACACGTTTCGTCCCATCTCGTCCGGCCCGCCTCGGGCTCCCGTAGTTCTGAGCGCGACGCGCGGCCGGGCCGCCCGGAGTTCGCTTACGTCTCGGCCGGAACTTCCTCGGCTGCCGGATCGGGGGCTCCTGCGGCCCCATTGCCGTCGCCGTTAAAGGAGAATGCGAGCTCGAAGTCTCCATTCTCGTCCAAACTGAGGTGCAATACGTCGGGCATCGCTTCGTCGCTCAGTTGCTCCAGGATCGATGTGGAGATCCTCGGGAGCAGAGTCCCATTGATGATGTGATCGATATTGCGGGCGCCGGTCTCGACTTCGGTGCAGCGCTCGGAGATCTGATCCACAATCGCATCGTCGTAGGTGAACCCCATTTTGTGGCTCGATTCGAGACGTTTGCCAAGGCGGTCCAGCTTGAGCGAGACGATGCCTTTCATCGAATCGCCGCGCAGCGGGAAGAACGGAACAACCGTCATCCGCGCCAGCAAGGCCGGCTTGAAATGCTTGGATAGGATCGGACGGATGTGACTTGCAAGATCCCCGGGTGAGATCGGCGTCGGCCCCTGCGTTGCGGCCATGATCTCTTCGGTTGCCAGATTGCTCGTCAGGAAGACGACGGTGTTCTTGAAGTCGATGATCCGGCCTTCGCCATCGGCCAGCATGCCCTTGTCGAAGACCTGATAGAAAATGTTCATCACGTCCAGGTCGGCCTTTTCGACCTCGTCCAGAAGCACGACGGAATACGGACGCTGGCGGACGGCCTCGGTCAGCACGCCGCCCTCGCCGTATCCGACGTACCCCGGCGGAGAGCCGACGAGGCGCGAGACGGTGTGCTTTTCCTGGAACTCAGACATATTGATCGTGACCATGAAGCGCTCGCCGCCGAAGAGTTGATCGGCAACGGCCAGGGCCGTCTCCGTTTTGCCGACGCCAGAGGGGCCGACGAACAGGAAGACGCCCATTGGGGTGTCCGGATTCGAGACACCCGCCTTGGCGGCGCGCAGGCCCTTGGCGACCGAAGCCACGCCGTGGTCCTGACCCTTGATCCGTTCGCGAAGATTGTCTTCGAGCTCAAGGATGGTCCTGGCTTCATCTCGAACCATGCTCCCAATGGGGATGCCGGTCCAATCGGCCACGACCTTGGCGACGATCTCCGGATTGACGTCGATATGGAGCAGCGGGTCGACCCCCTGGGCAGACTCCAGTGCGGCGATCTTTTCTTTGAGCTCGGCCTCAAGCGCCGCGCGGTCAACGGGTTCATCGGCCTTGCCGGGATCATTCGTTCCCGCATCCGATTTGTCCGAGACCTCTGTTTTCTCCCCGTCGTCCGATCCTTCGGATTTCTTGTCGCCTTCGGGCTTGGTGAGGCCGACAGCTTTATCTTCGGCCTCGGACCTGGCCCGCTCGTCTTTATCGAGCGTGCGCGTGATCTCGACGATGCGATCGGTGAATTCCTTCTCGCGCAGCCATTGCTCCTTGATTTTGACCGAGAGCTCATGCAGATCCATTTTTTGCTGCTTGAGTTCGTCGATGCGTCCGTCCTCGACGCTGTTGCCTGAGTTCAGATCGCGCTGTAGAGATTCGATCTCGCGGTCGATGGTGATGATCTTGCGTTCGGCGTCGTCCAGAGAGACGGGCTTGGCCGTCAGGCTGACCCGCACTCGCGCCGCCGCCGTATCGAGCAGGTCCACGGCCTTATCCGGCAGCAGGCGGCCGGAGATATATCGGTTCGACATTTGCGCGGCGGTGACCAGAGAGTCATCGCGCACACGAACCCCGTGCGAGGCTTCGTATTTTTCCCTCAGGCCGCGCAGCATGGCGATGGCGGCGTCTTCGCTCGGCTCGTCGCATTTGACGACCTGGAAGCGACGGCTCAGCGCAGCATCGCGTTCGAAATATTTTTTGTATTCGCTCCATGTCGTCGCCGCGACGGTGCGCAGCTCACCGCGAGCCAGGGCGGGTTTGAGCAGGTTTGCAGCGTCGGAGCCGCCGGCCGTACCTCCGGCGCCGATCATCGTGTGAGCTTCATCGATAAAGAGCACGATCGGCTTGGCCGACGACTTAACCTCGTTGAGAACCGATTTGAGCCGGTTTTCGAATTCGCCCTTCATCCCCGCGCCGGCCTGGAGCAGGCCCATATCGAGCGACAGCAGGTCCACGCCGTGCAGGATCTCCGGGACGTCGCCTTCGACGATCCGGAGAGCAAGGCCCTCGACCAAGGCCGTCTTGCCCGTCCCCGGTTCGCCGACGATGATCGGGTTGTTCTTCCTTCGGCGGGCGAGGATGTCGATGACCTGGCGGATTTCGCGGTCGCGTTCGAAAACGGGATCGATCCTCCCCGCTCGTGCTTCGGCGGTGAAGTCGATCGTGAAACGGGCCAGGCTCGAATCCGGATCGCGGCCATGCGCGCTCGGGCGACCCGGCTGGGGCTGATCCGGCGTGCCGCCGAGCGCCGCCGCCGCGGCTTCCTCGTCTTCGCTCGTGCCGATGACGATATCCGCGAAATTCTTGCGCAAATCCTCGGCGCTGATCTTGTCGAAGACGTCGGTGAAATCTTCCAGGTTTGTCCGGCCCGGATTCATCGCGATGGTCAGCATGATCGCTCCGGAGCGCAGGTGCCCGGCGCCGAATTCAACCGAAGATATCAGCCACGCCTCCTGGAGCATCTCGATCATCGAGCGGGCGAATACGGGTTTGCCCGGGTTCCCGGTGCGCAGGCTTTCGACTGCTCGATGGAGCGACTTGATGAATTCGGCCGGCTCAATTTCGTAGTGGCGCAGGATCTCCTGGACGTCGCCTTTTTCATCGTCGGTCAGCTTGAGCAGGAGGTGCTCGATGGAGACCTCGTAGTGCGAGCGTTGGACACAGAGCCCCGCCGCGCCCTCGAGCGCCTGTTTAATATGCCGATTGAGCTTGTTGAGAAGCGCCTTTAATTGAACGCGCACCATAAGTCCTCGTCCCTCTCGCCCTGCCGGGCGTTACCGAAGGTTGAATATAACCGAACGATCCTCGGTCGGGTCTTCAATGGCCCAACTGGTCCAACCCAGCATGGCCGGTTCAGACTCATTCCCAAGAATCGTTGGCGGAACTTCGTTCCCTCTAAGCCAAATTTCCACATCGAAGTCCAGTTCGTCAAGCAGGTACAGGCGCACCAACTCTTTTAGTTCTCCGATCGCATTGCCGTCCGGGAGCAGGCGCTTGAAATCGGCGAGCCCCACGGGGCCGAGCGAGACGCGGAATTTGCCCGTCCTGTCGAAAACCCGGCCGCCGACAATCGTATCTTCCCCGAGAGCGCAATACTCCATTCCCACGCTATTTCGGTCCTCGACATGGAGCCATCGCCCGATGCAGGGGGCGACCGAGACCGCGATGCCGGCGAAATAATCGGCGACGATCGCGCGGACTCCATCCATCGATTTCGGCTGGTGGGTCAACAGTCCGGCGTATCGGACCATGCTGATCGCGGGGATGGGGCGGTCGTCCGGCATGCCCAGCGTGCCACGGCCGATCAGGGAATACATGAACCCGGAGAACCGGTCCACCCCGCCCAGCTCGTAGAGAAGGTGATACCGGTATTTGCTCTGGCAGCGGTAGAAGAGCGAGAAAAGCCGGTGATTGTAGATATCGAGGAAATCCTGGAGCCTCTCGCGGTCCTCATCTTCGTATTGATCGTCGTTGCGGACGATGAACTCCGAGTAGGCCGTGGGAAGAGGCGAGGACGAGCCGTACAGGCCCATGAAGGCCGCCGTGATCGTGTATTTCCCGCCGATTCCCGCGTCTTCGGAATCGGGTGATCGGACGCCCTCGACTTCGTTCCTGGGGAAGGCAAGCGATGGGAAGGCCTGGATACGGATGTGCTCGTCGCGCAGGCGACCGCGATGCCCGACGCGAGAACCGCCCGTGAGGCCTTCGAGCAGGCGGACCGCCTGATAGAAGTCGAACCTGCGAGGGTGCTCAAGCAGTTCCTTAATTACAGGATGATCTGCTGTCCCAGCTTTCTCGGCCACTCGTACGTCTCTCCCCGGCGTTTGCCGCGCACCTTCAGACGTGTGAAAGAATTCATCGAAGCGTACAGCGCGAAGAACTCACTGAGGATCCCCGCAAATACATACATGTCGCCCTCGCCGGCGAAGCACTCCTCGTCCAGATCCATATGAATCAAACGCCCGCGAATCGGCGCCCCGCGATGGAACCATTCGCTCGGTTTGCACGAGACCGATCGAATTCCCTTCAATCGCTGCTCGTTCTCGCGGGCGGCCTGCTGATAGTAATAGGCCTGGAAGTTATACAGCTCGATCAAGCCACGCAGAGCGTCGACATCGATCAGCGATAGAAAATTGAGCGAGAGATGAGAGATCAGCCTCCAGTGCAGACCACCATCGAGCGGCGGGCTCACTGAGCTGGTCGGCTTCGTGATGTTCCGAAACGTGGCGAACTCGGGCGCCGTATGACCAGGGGCGTTGATGTCATTTACATTTATCTGTTCGGGGAGATGACGGTTGGAGCAGGTCAGTTCGATCGAGACGGTCTCGACCGAGGGAACAGCGATCTCGCCGTCGATCGCGACGAAAGAAAGGTAACGATCCGTCCCGTATCCCACGGGGTTCTCGCGCAGGTTCGAGACCCGATAGACTTCGATCTCCTCGTCTTCCTCGCGCGGCCGCTCGCTCTGGTTCATGCGGGATTGATAGTATCCGCGTCCAACGACGGAATCGTCCCGATGATGAGAGAAATCATAGAACGGGTTGTAATCTACGCGTTTGGCCGTGCCCCTCGTGATGCCGACGACATCGTCGATCGAATAGATTTCGTAGTGCTCGACATTCTCGCATGTCGGTCGGATTCGGTATTCGGTGTGATGGTGCTCGGTGAGAATGGGATCGGCCGGGTGCGCGAAGAGGTTCACCGCCGGCGCACAGTGCAGAAGGATATTGCCCGGGCTAATGGTGAGCCCCGAAGTTTCGGTCCCGCGCTTGAACTCGAAAATCACCTCGAATGCCTCATCGTGATTCTCGAAGGTCTGCAGGCGCTCCAGGCCCGAAAGCTCGGCGAAAAGGAACCGGCTCGGCAGAGCAAAATACTCCTGAAGCAGCCGATAGCCGGAGAACGAATTTTCCGGATAAGGAAGCATCCCGGACTCCGGGTCCGTTCCGAACGGCTTGAGTGCATTGGGACGCAGCGTGAACTTGTCTTTAGGCCGTCCGCCGCGCAGGGTCTGAATGTGGATCGATTCGACCGCTGTCATCAATCGAAGGTAGAGCTCGTAGGTAATGTAAGCGTCGCCGTGCAAATGCAATCGGATCGAGGATAATTGCTTGAGCCCGGATAGCTGCGCGTTGTTGAGCATCCGAAAACGCAATCGAAGCGATTCGGGCGCTGAAATCGACGATTCGATTTCGGCCTCCTCAATCATGATCGGCATGAGATCAACGTCAACGCACGTTCGAAACTTGCAGACTGTGCCTTCGATCGGCGCGGTGTTCAGCTCGGCGCCCTTTTCGATCCGTTGAACCCCGCGCACTTCGGGCTTGGGCGTGAACTCGACGATCGTCATCGAGGGGATGGGCCGGAGGTAATGCGGCCAGAGCAGCTCGATGAGCGAATGCGTCAGCTCGGGCAGCTCGTCGTCGATCTTTTGGCGGACCTGACCGGCGATAAAGGCGAAGGCCTCGGTCAGGCGCTCGACATCGGGATCGGCGCTGCGATCGGAGAGAAGATTGGCGACCTTGGGGTGCGCCTGAGCGAATTCCGCGCCCAGTTCGCGCAGGAAGGTCAGCTCGTCTTGATAATACTTGTTGAACATCGTGCCCGATGAGCGCCCCTCAGCCGACTTTGAAGCTGCCCGATGGATCTACCATGGTCGTGAAAGATATATCTTTGGCGTAGTCGTCACGCGGCGCGAGTTCGGCCGATACGGTGAATTTGGGCACGAGCTTCAGCTCGTCGCTCTCTTCGAGCCGGACAACGATTCTCCGCAGTCGGGGTTCGTATTTCTGAATCGTATCGCGCAGCGCGAGTTCGAGGTCGCGCTGCAGGTCGTTGCGCGATCCCGAGCGACTTTCGATATCCGGCATGCCGTAATCTGCGAGCGTCTGGCAGCATCCTTCGCGCGAATTGAGCACGCGTTTCAGATGCGCAATGATCGATTGCGTAAGCATCTCTTTGCGCTCGCGCGAAGAGCGCGGCACTCGCTTGGACGGGTCGAGAATCCGCTCGAAGAGTGTGCGTTCGTTTGCCATTGGAGGATCGAGTGTGGTCCGGCACCCCGCAGTGAGTCTGCGCCGGCCCGGGATCGGGTATAAAAATCAGGCCCCGGACCGGAAATTCCGGTCCGGGGCCATCGGGAACATTTGCTGCGAGACCGACACGTCCGAAGCTCGGCGGTTTTATTTCGGGACCAGCCAGGAGTCTTCAGCTTCGACGCCGTCGACTTCCCAGGTCCAACGAATTTTCTTATAGGTAAACATCCACTCTTCCATATGTGTGAAGCCCTCGGTCTGGGGGTCGAGGGCGTTCGGCATCCAAGGACGAATCGAGACGAAGATCGCGTCTTCCACGACGTGCGTGAAGTAGTGTTCTTCCGCGCCCTGAGGATCGATTCGATACCACTTGATCGTCACGTTCTTCATGTGCTCGCCTGTGCAAAGCGCCTGATACGCTTTCGGCGAAGACTTGTCGAAGACCTTGACCACACTAAGCGCATTATGGACGCGCTTGCCGGTGGATAGTCCGCTCTGGGGGTCGCGTGGGATTCGGACTTCATGGTTGAAGGCCTGGACCATGATGGAGTTCTCCCGACCTTGCATTTCGCATGAACCGTCGATGACTCCTTGATTCTCGCCCTCAAGGGTCAAGTGT
>JAJFLK010000042.1 GCA_021772735.1 Candidatus Sumerlaeota bacterium
AGCGGAGGGGGGAAAAGAAGATCGATCCGCAGATTGCGCAGATCACGCAGATTTGAAGAAAAGAAATCGAACCACGGGGATCTCGGGGATCACGGTGACGAAGGGAAAGGCGGGGGATGAGTGACGCCAGATCATGTCGAAAAATGACCAGATTCCGGCCATCCGCAAATCTGTGAAATCTGTGTAATCGGTGGTTTGTTCTTCTCGATCCGTTACGAACTGCAAATTCTCCTCGGATATCGATCTGCGTAGGATACAATCCGAGCCGCTGGCGGAGGGCAATTCCCGGAGCGGATCGTGGATCAAGTCCGCCGGTCCCGATTGCCGATAACATATGATGGCGGTCCGGCGCCAAGAGATGCTGCCGAGCGACACCGCCGGATGATACCGCCGGATGATGCCGCCGGATGATGCCGCCGGATGATACCGCCGGACAACGCCGCCAATAAATGTCATAGCCGGCCACACGAATTTCATGGAAGAACTTCGACTCAACAGCCAAAGCCTCGCGTTTGTCGAGGATCTCTACGCCGATTTTCTGGTCGATCCGGATTCGGTCTCCCCTGAGTGGCGCGAATGTTTCAATCGGCTTGATGGGTCTGAGAACCGCGCGGCGCCGGGCTCTCCGATGGCAAGTCCCGCGACCGGGCGCCGCCCCGAGTTTCCTCGCGCTTCGATCTTCAATCCCGCCGGAAACGGCCACGCCCCGGCAGGGGCTGCGGAAGCCGGTCCTTCTGCCCAGGCCCAATCGGACGCCGATGATGTCGCGCTCCAACACAATATCGAAAAGCTCGTCCGTTCGTATCGAGTCCGGGGCCACCTGATCGCGAAGCTCGATCCTCTGGGCCGCCGCCGCCCGAAGGTCGAGGAGCTGGACCCGGCGTGCTACGGGATTTCGATGGCCGATCTTGGCCGCAAAGTTTCCTCGGACACCGTTTACGGGCCGCCCGGCCTCACGGTCGGCCAAGTGCTCGAACGGCTGCACTCGACCTACTGCCGATACGTTGCGGTGCAATACATGCACATCGATGATGTCGAGCCCAAGACGTTCCTCATGGAGCGCATGGAGATGTCACAGAATCGCATCAGCCTGACGGACGCCGAGCAGATTCGCATCCTCACCAAGCTCACCGATGCCGTGATGTTCGAAGAGTTTCTCCAGACCAAATTCGTCGGAGCAAAGAGTTTCTCGCTCGAAGGCGGTGAAAGTCTTATTCCGCTGGTCGATATGCTCATCGAGAAGGCCGGCGACGAGGGAGTGGAGGAGATCGTCATCGCGATGGCCCATCGGGGCCGATTGAACGTCCTGGCCAACATCATGGACAAGTGCCCGAGCCTCATCTTCCGCGAGTTCGAAGACGCAGATCCCGATTTTCAAATGGGCCGGGGCGACGTGAAATACCATCTCGGATACAGCCGGGACTGGGTCACCGAACGCGGCAATCCCGTCCATCTCTCGCTGTGCTTCAACCCAAGTCATCTTGAATTCGTCAACCCGGTGGCGCTGGGCCGGGTCCGCGCCAAGCAGGACCGCGTCGGCCACGGGGCTTACAACCGTTGCATGGGGCTGGTCATCCACGGCGACGCGGCTTTCGCCGGCGAGGGCGTCGTCCAGGAGACGTTCAACTTGAGCGCGCTCGATGCATACAACACCGGCGGGACCGTCCACATCGTCGTGAACAACCAAATCGGATTTACGACGTCGCCGAGCCAATCGCGCTCGAACACCTACGCAACGGCTGTGGCGAAGATGCTTCAGATCCCGATCTTCCACGTCAACGGCGAGGACCCCGAGGGCGTCGCTCAGACGCTCAAACTCGCGATGGATTTCCGCAGCCGCTACGGGCGCGACGTCGTTATCGACATGTATTGCTACCGGCGCAGAGGCCACAACGAAAGCGACGAACCCGCGTTCACGCAGCCTTTGCTCTATGAGGCCATCGGCAAGCGCAAGACCGTCCGCGAAGGCTACCTGCACCACCTGCTGCGCCTGGGCGGGGTCACCGAAAGCCAGGCCGGGGAGATCGAACGCACACGACGCGAATATCTGGAGGGCGAATTAAAGATCGCACGCGACGGCGACCTGCGCCCGATCTGCGAACTTCCCGGCGGCGTCTGGGCGGGTTATCGCGGCAGCGACGAGGCTGGCGTGAAGCATGTCGAGACAGGAGTCGCCGCCGACCGGCTTGCCCATCTGCTCCGGGTCCAGACCCAAATGCCTTCGGATTTTCATGCCCACCGCAAGATCGTTCGGATGCTCGAGGGCCGCGCCGCCATGGCCGAAGGCGAGCGTCCCCTGGACTGGGCGGCCGCAGAGGCCCTGGCCTTTGCTTCGCTCTCGACCGAAGGTTATCGCCTCCGAATGACCGGACAGGATTGCGAGCGCGGGACGTTCAGCCATCGCCACGCCGTTCTGCATGACGTCAAGGACGGGCATACATACATGCCACTCGCCCATCACGGCGAGGATCAGGCGCCGATCACGATCGCGAACAGTCCACTCTCCGAGATCGGCGTGCTCGGCTTCGAATACGGATACAGCCTGGATACGCCGCGAGGCCTCGTCATCTGGGAAGCGCAGTTCGGCGATTTCGCGAACGTCGCCCAGGTCATCATCGATCAATTCATCGTCAGCGCCGAAGATAAATGGTTCCGATTCTCGGGCCTCGTCATGCTGCTGCCGCATGGCTTCGAGGGTCTGGGCCCGGAGCACTCCAGCGCACGGCTCGAACGATATCTCATGCTTGCCGCCGATCATAACATTCAGGTCATCCAGCCGACAACGCCGGCTCAGTATTTCCACGCGCTTCGCCGCCAGGTGCTTTCGAACTGGCGCAAGCCGCTGATCGTCATGACGCCGAAAAGCCTCCTGAGAAGTCCTGTCTGCGTCTCGCCGCTGGGCGATCTCGCCTCGGGCAGGTTCCAGAGGGTTCTGCAGGACGAACCGGTCTCGGCCGGGCGCGATCCAAAAACCATCCGGCGAATCCTGCTCTGCACCGGCAAGATCTATTTTGATCTCGTCGCGCATCGCGAGGAACTCAAGCGCGAGGATGTTGCGATCGTCCGCATCGAGGAGCTCTATCCGTTGACCGACGATGACGTCGCGTCGGTTCTCGATCCTTACGCCGATGGCATCCCGGCTGTCTGGGTTCAGGACGAACCGGAGAACATGGGCGCGTGGCGTCACCTGCGCATCCGATTCGGCGAAACTCTTCTCGGGCGTTTCGCTTTAAGTTGCGTCTCGCGCGAATCCTCGGCAAGCCCGGCGACGGGCTCGATGGCGGCGCATCGCATCGAACGAGAAGAAATCCTGGATAAGGCCTTCGGTGAGCTGACGTGATCCTTCTGATGACCGATGCACGAGCAGCTTCGAAAACACAATCCAATGTCCCAACGCAAGTGAGCACACACCATGACGGTTGAGGTAAAAGTCCCCGAAGTCGGCGAGTCCATCACCGAGGTAATGATCGTCGAATGGCTGAAATCCGACGGCGAGGGCGTCGCGCTGGACGATCCCCTTGCGGTCATCGAAACCGACAAGGCCACGCTTGAGATCCCGTCCCCTGCGACCGGTGTGCTCGGGGCGTTGCGCAAGAGAAACGGCGAATGGGCCAACGTCGGCGAGATCATCGCCGAAATCGACGAAAACGCCGAGCCCACTGCGACCGCGAAAGATGCGTCGTCCGAGCAGGCATCGTCCGCGCCTGTGCCCGAGAAGTCGTCCGACGCCGGTGGCGCTTCGGGCGCCTCTAGCGCCTCTGACGCCGGCAAAGCATTCGTTATGCCTGCGGCGGCGCGCCTGCTCGCCGAGCATGATCTCGCCACGGGCGATGTCACGGCCACGGGTCCGGGCGGCCGTCTCTTGAAAGAGGATGTCCAGCGCCACGTCGAATCGCCCGCGAAGGGTCCGGCAGCGACGAGCAAACCTCCGGCCCCGCCTCAATCGGCTCCCGAAGGCCGCGAACAGGTCGTCCCGATGAGCCCGCTGCGGCGCGCCGTCGCCCGCCGCCTCGTCGAGGCGCAGCAGACCGCAGCCCTTCTGACGACATTCAACGAGTTGGACATGACCGCCGTCAAATCGATGCGCAAGCAATACGGCGAGGCATTCAAGGAGCGATACGGCATCAAGCTCGGCTTCATGTCGTTTTTCGTTAAAGCCGCGGTCGAGGCGCTCAAGGAATTCCCGAGCGTCAACGCCGAGGTTCGCGGCACGGATCTGGTCTACCACAATTTTTTCGACATCGGCATCGCTGTCGGCGGGGGCAAAGGCCTTGTCGTTCCAGTGATCCGAGGCGCGGATCGCCTCAGCTTCGCCGAGATCGAACTCGCCATCTCGGACTTCGGCGCGCGCGCCATGGCCAATAAGATCGAGCTGGCCGAGCTGACGGGCGGAACCTTCACGATCAGCAACGGCGGCATTTACGGCTCTTTGCTATCGACTCCGATCGTGAATCCGCCCCAAAGCGGCATCCTGGGGCTGCACGCCATCGGGGATCGCGCCGTCGTTGTGGACGGTCAGATCGTTGTCCGTCCCATGATGAACGTCGCGCTGACATACGAACACCGGCTCGTGGACGGCCGCGAAGCCGTGACGTTCCTTCGAACCATCAAGGGTATCATCGAAGACCCCGCGCGCATGATCCTGGAGGTGTGAAGCCGTGTCAGTCGAACTGTCCGGGAATCAAACGGCAGATCCGTCCCGGCCAAAAATCTGATAAATACCACTTGACACACTATTTTCTCCTTTATATTATATGAACCAGTAGAGGATCGATTACATCGATTCCACCTTAAACTAAAGCTGACCACGGTCGGCACTACACTGGAGGCATAACGAAATGACCAGGGACAACATCAACGAAAAAATCGAGGATCGGCAGGACGGTATTCAATCAGCCCTACAGTTGTTGCGAGCGCGAGAACTGCCTCTGCCGGCAGAACTTGAGGCGCTTCGGCACCTGGCCCCTCCCCGAGGTGCGTGCGTGGAAGTCAGGCTCCACCATCCGGGCGGAAGAAGAAGGATCAGGCGAGACGCGGATATTCAGAATTGGGATCGATTCAACGGCTATGCATCGCTTGAGTATTACCCGTCGGATACGGATGAGGCTCTCGACGACGGAACGGGAGAATCTGAGAACCGCGAGGATCCGACCCGAAAATTGATTGCGCTTCTTGCCGAGCTCGAACGCGACCCGAAACTGCACTTCGTGTCGCTGACGTGGTTTCGAGATAAATTTCTCCTCGATCAGGGGCTCGCCTGGGCGCACAATCTTGACGTCCGGCGCAAACTCATCGTAGACGCGATCGAGAATAAGTTGCTCCTTGCCGGCAAGGTTCCCAACCCCAAATCACCCAACTTCCCCGTCACCTCGATTCGGCTCAATCGCACGCTGCCCGAAGTTCGCGAAATCCTCGCCGAACTGGGCGAAGACGATTCGGATTTCGCGCCGGTGGCGATCGCCGGAGGATCGCTTTCAAGCACGATCTTAGAGGAGCGGCGCTGAGTTGGGAGTTTATTACGTCGATACCAGCGCTCTGGTCAAACTCTACATCCACGAGCCGGGCACCGAACAGATGCTGCGGCTCGTCGAGCCTGAGGAAGGCAACCGCATTGCCGTATTGGCTCTGGCGCGCGTGGAATTCCGAGCCGCTGTGCGGCGCCGCGAGCGCATGGGCGATATCGACGGTGAGGTCGTCGTCAGTCTGATCGAGCGATTCGCGCGCCATGTCGAGAAGCTTTATATGGTTCAGCACCTCAGCGAAGCCACGCTCGAGGAGGCCTTGGGCCTTGTGGACCGTCACTCCTTGAGGGCTTACGATGCGATTCAGCTCGCCGGCTGCCTCACGCTTAGTGAAACCCTTGGCGGAGAAGACCCGCGCTTCGTCTGTGCCGATCGTAATTTGCTCGATGCGGCCCGGGGCGAAGGTCTCGCCACATTCGATCCGATCCCGGCCACCGACGACTGATCACACCAGGCAGGTCATCATCCATGCAGTCATTCGATCTCATTGTTATCGGCGCCGGGCCCGGCGGATACGTCGCCTCGATCCGCGCCGCGCAGCTCGGGCTCTCGGTCGCGTGCATCGAGAAAGAGAAAGCTCTCGGCGGCACCTGCCTGCGTGTGGGCTGCATCCCATCCAAAGCCCTGCTCGAATCCAGCGAGCACTACGATTCGGCGCGGACATCGCTCGCGGGCCACGGCGTCCAGACCGGTGAAGTCACGTTCGATCTCGCCGCCATGCTCGCGCGCAAAGACAAAATCGTCGGCCAACTCACCAAAGGCGTCGCCCACCTGTTCAAGAAGAACAAGATCACGCGCTTCGCGGGCCACGCGCGCTTGACGGCGCCGGGCCGGGTCGCGGTGTAATCCAAAAAAGAAACGACCGAGCTGGCCGCCCCGCGCATCGTGATCGCGACCGGGAGCGTGCCGTCATCTCTGCCCGGCGTTGCGATGGACGGCGAGCGGATCGGCACGAGCACCGAAGCGCTCGCATACGGCGAAGTGCCCGACCACCTGGTCGTCATTGGCGCGGGCGTGATCGGCCTTGAGCTGGGATCGGTCTGGCTTCGCCTGGGTGCGCGGGTCACGGTTTTGGAATACCTGGACCGCATCCTGCCCGGCATGGATTCCGAACTCGCGGCCGAAGCTCATAAGATCTTCAAGCGCCAGGGATTCGAATTCCACCTGGGTTCCAAAGTCAGCGGAGCCCGCGCGGAGGGCGACGGTGCGATTGTCGAAATTGAGGGCGCCGATCCGATCTCAGCCGATCGGGTGCTCGTCGCCGTCGGTCGCGCGCCCAATACCGAAGGCCTCGGTCTGGAAGCGGTCGGCATCGCGGTGGACAATCGCGGCCTCATCACCGTCGATGAACATTTCGGAACCTCGGCCGAGGGCATCTATGCCATCGGCGACGTGATCCGCGGCCCGATGCTCGCACACAAAGCCGAAGAGGAAGGCGTCGCCTGCATCGAGCGGATCGTCACCGGCCATGGGCATGTCAATTACGACGCCATCCCCGGCGTCGTTTACACACATCCCGAGATCGCCTCGGTCGGCAAGACCGAAGATGAATTGAAAGAAGCCGGCATCGAATACAACAAAGGCGTCTTCCCCTTTGCCGCGAACGGGCGGGCGCTCAGCCTGGGCGATTCAGCAGGTCGTGTCAAACTCCTGGCCGATGCGAAGACGGACCGCCTGCTCGGCGCGCACATCATTGGTCCGCGCGCCGGCGACCTGATCGCCGAGGCCGCGATCGCAATCGAATTCGGCGCCAGTGCAGAGGACATCGCCCGCGCCGTCCACGCCCACCCGACCCTGGCAGAAGCCGTCAAAGAGTCGGCGCTCGCCGTCGACGACCGAGCCATCAACGCCTGATTCGCCTCCGACTTCAACCCGCTTGACTTGCCCTGGTGCGGTGCGGTCATATCAATCGAACTTGTAATCCTGAATACACACATAGGCGGACCCGGATATGAAGCCTTTTGAAGCGCCGAAAAAGCGATATGTCGAGCGTGGTATCGATCTGAACTGGACGATCCTCTGCGTCGGGGTGCTCTTACTCGCCGGTGCCGCGCGCGCCCGGGCCCAGGGCAGCCTGACGCCGCCCGGAGCGCCCGCGCCGGTCATGAAATCCCTGGATCAGATCGAGGCGCGCACGCCGATCGCCGCAGCCGATCTTCCCATCTCCATCACGGCGCCGGGCTCGTATTACCTCACCGAGAGCATCAGCTTCGGAGCGGCGAACACAAACGCCATCTTCATTGACGCGGACGGCGTGACGATCGACCTGAACGGATGCACACTCGGCGGACCGGGCTTTGCGGTGGGTTCTTCGGGCACCGGAATCCTGGGCTCGGCGACGGCTTCGAGCATCGCGATCTCTAATGGAACGCTACGCAACTGGCGGGCCAGCGGAATCATCATCGCGAACAACTGCACGGTGGATCGCATCCGGGCCGAGAACAACGGCATCCACGGCATCGAAGCGACCGGCGGAGCGAACGTGACCAACTGCGTCGCTTCGAACAACGGGTCAATCGGAATCCTGCTCTCTTCGGGCACTATGAGCGGCTGCACGGCGGACGGGAATGGATTGATCGGCATCTCGCTCAATGAAGCTTCGGCGATCAACTGCTCGGCGAAATCCAACGGCAACTCGACCGTCTCCGCCGCGGGCATCAGCGCGACCGATTCGACGCTTTCGAATTGCACCACGACTCTCAATAACGGAATGGGAATGATCTGCGTCAATCGGGTGACCGTGGATCACAGCCAGGTCTCGAATAACACTTTTGATGGAATAACCGGCGGAGACGACAACACGATCAAGGACTGCACCGTCCTCGACAACTCGGACGACGGTATCGATCTGAATTCGGGCAATCGCATCGTAGGCAATGCGGTCAACGGGCATGACTCGGGCACGATATCAAGCTTCCCCGGATTCGGGATTAGAGTGGATGGGATGTTCAATCAGATCCAGAACAATACGGCCAGCCGAAACACGATCGGCATCACCGTCCTGGGCAGCGAGAACATGGTGATTCAAAACACCGTGTTTGGGACGACGCTTCCCATCACGATCGATTCCTTCAATCATCGCGGATTCGTCACGACGAATCCGGGCCTTACGTTTTCGATCTCGAACCCGTGGGCAAATTTCAGCATTAACTAGGCGCGGTCGCCGGACGAAGGGTTCTCAAAATGCGGACGAGGCGCACATATCTGAAGCTTGTCGCGACGACGCTCGCGTCGGCCGCTCTGGCCGTGCTCGCGCGCCCGGTTGACGCCGAGACAACGATCCAGGAGGGGGCGCAGTTCGCCTGGTCGCCCAACATCGGCTGGATGGATTGGCGCGGCGACGTCACCAGCGGCGCGGCATTCAGCGCGACCTTTCTGTCCGGTTACATCTGGAGCGCGAACATCGGCTGGATCGACCTGGGCGATGGCACTCCGGCCGGCGGGACTTCTTATAGCAACACTTCGGCGACCGATTTCGGCGTGAACGTCGACGCCGGAGGAGACCCCGATAGCTTCCTGCTCTCCGGCTTTGCCTACGCGCCGAACGCCGGCTGGATCAACTTCGATATCGTAGCGCAGGCCGGAGCCGTCAACCGCCCGCGTATCGAGAAGACCACCGGCTTTTTCAAAGGATTCGCCTGGGGCGCGAACGTCGGCTGGATAGCCCTCGAATCTCTCCCTTTCGCCACGCTCCGCAATGAGTTCGCAAAAAACGCGAGCCACGACTGGAACCTATACGAGTGACGGCCAGCGGGTCTCTTGTCAGAGGCAACGAAACGTCAGGGTTAATTGAACAGTAAGGAGGGCACATACGATGAGTTTAGCAAAGCCGTTGTTGGCGGAACTCGAATCTGAGGCGGTGGCGACACGGAAGGTTCTCGAAAGGATGCCGGATAAAAAGTTTGAGTGGGTGCCTCATGAGAAATCAATGTCGCTTGGGCACCTTGCTTCGCATTTGGCGGAACTTCCGGGTTGGGTGGCATTGACAATTGAGCAGGACGAACTGATTCCTGGACCTGATATGCCGAGATTCAGAGGGACTAATGCTGAGGAATTGGTGGAACATTTCGATGAGCAAATTAAGGCTGCGAAGAATTCACTCCAAAGTGCGAGCGACGAAACGCTGATGAAGCACTGGCGGATGAAGATCGGCGATCGGGTGCTCATCGATGCTCCGCGGGCCGCCGTTCTTCGAACCTGGGTTCTCAATCACATCGTTCACCACCGGGCGCAGTTGTCGCTCTACCTGCGGCTGAACGACATTGCTGTGCCAGCGATCTATGGCACATCGGCGGATGAAGAGAGCTGGTAGCGGGACTTAGAGTTTTCAGGTGTTGTTCAGGGACGACCCACCGCAATACCGAGCCCCGGCCAAGGTAGTGGACCCGGGCGGAGCGGAAACCAAAAACTCTCATTCAAATAGGTAGAGTCCGACGGGGAAGGTCAGCAT
>JAJFLK010000411.1 GCA_021772735.1 Candidatus Sumerlaeota bacterium
TGTATCACGATCAGGGTTTGGTCGCCGTCAAGACGCTCGACTTCCACGGCGGCGTGAACACAACCCTGGGTTTGCCGTTCGTGCGGACATCGCCCGATCACGGCACGGGATACGATATTGCGGGCACGGGCGCGGCCCGGCCAGACAGCATGATCGCCGCGCTCGCGAGCGCATATCAACAGGCGGCCGCGCGGCGTGATCGCGAGAGCTCGCGTGATCGTCCAGGCCTGCGTCATCGCGTGGAGAGCGCCGGGAGCTGATGAACGACTATCCCCCCTCTTGGATTCTTCTCGAACGGCTGCGCCGCGGGGGTCACTCAACGCGCAAGCGCCTTGGCCAGCATTTCCTCACCGACGACGCCATTCTCGAGCGCGTCGCCGATGCGACCCAGGCCACTCCGAATACACTCGTGGTCGAGATCGGGCCCGGCCCGGCGACGCTGACGACGCTGCTTCGCAGGCGGGCCGGCGGCGTCATCGCGATTGAACGAGATCTGCGCATGGAGGATTTTCATCGGTCCGTTTTCGAGGACGATGAGCGGGTCCAGTTCACTTACGAAGACGCTCTGCGGATCGACCTGCAGACGCTGGCGATTCAGAAGGTCAGGGACTGGGATCTGGACGAAGTCGTCCTCGCAGGCAATCTTCCGTTCCAGATCACGTCCCCTCTGCTCTTTGCCCAGACCGGCCCCGATGTGCCGTGGCGACGGATCGTGGTGATGATCCAGAACGAAGTCGCCGACAGAATCGCCGCCGAGCCGCACGGCCGCGACTACGGCATCCTGACGGTGAAGCTCTCGTATTGGTGGCGGATCGTCGAGCGGATTGACGTTCCGGCATCCAGCTTCTCGCCTCGCCCGAAGGTTGATGCGGCGGCGCTCGTCTTCGAACGTGCCCACACCAGAGATGGCGTCGAGCCGACTCTCTGGGCCGGGCTCTCAACGTTTATCGACGGCGCGTTTAATCAGAGGCGAAAGAAACTCTACAACAGCCCGGTGGCCGCGTCGTATGGCGGCCGCGATGCCTTGCGTGACGCGCTGGACGAGCTTGGGCTGAACCCCGACGCCCGAGCCGAAGAGCTTTCGCCCGGCGACTTCTTAAAACTTTTCCGATTCCTCCTCGGCCACTGAATGCCAAGGCCTGGCGAATTGAGAGCCTGCCGCTCAGAACGCGCCTTTGCCGAGCAGCACCGCCGGGATCGTGCGTAGCAAAATCGTAAGATCGAGCAGCAGGGACCAATTGCGAATGTAATAGAAATCGTACTCAAGGTTCTGATGAAGCGGCAATCGCTTGCGACCTGCGATCTGCCATAGGCCTGTAATGCCCTGGGGAACGTCCAGGCGGCGGCGCTGCCAGGATTGATATTGCTCGACGATGAACGGCATCTCCGGGCGGGGACCGACGAGGCTCATATCTCCCTTGATGACGTTGATAAACTGCGGCAGCTCATCAAGACTCGTCTTGCGCAGCAGACGTCCGAAACGCGTGATCCGAGGGTCCGAGGCATCCTCAGGCGCGGTCTTGTAGGGATCGCTTTCGGTTTTCATCGTGCGGAATTTGTAAAATCGAAACCGGCGCCCGTCCATGCCGATACGCTCCTGCGCAAAGATCGCCGGACCCGGAGAATCAAATCGGATCATGGCGACGATCAGGGCGAAAAGCGGGAACGTAACAATGAACATCGCCGTAGCGATGGACATATCCAGAGTGCGCTTGAGGATGGCGTTGATCGGCGTGAGATGGCCATCGCTGAAAAGAATCACATTCAGATCGCCGATGTCGTCGATCTTGACACGGTCTGCAATGACTCGAAGCAAATCAGAGGTCACGATCTTGAATTGAACCCTGGCCTGTTCGCATTCGGTTATGAGGTTGAACTTCGCGTCCTGTGCCATCGACGGCACGGCGAGGAAAACCTCCTCGACCTGATGGCGAAGGAGAAGCTCGACCAGATTGTCCGTCCCGCCGATAACCGGCGACCCGTCGACAACCTGCCCCGCCAGGCTCGGATCGTGGTCGATGAATCCAACGAGGTGATAGCCCACCTCCGGATGACTGTTAATCCGTGCGGCGACCTGGCGGCCTGTCTCGCCGGCGCCGATAATCACGGCCCGTGTCAATCCATGGCCGCGCGCGATGAAGTATTCCTTGATGACGCGCAGAAGAGTCCGACTGACGTAAACGTACAGCGTCATCAAGACAACCGCGAGCAGGATGATGGAACGTCCGATGTCATGGCCCTTGATAAAAAAGGCGACCACCGATGTGCCGATCAGGAAGCCAATCCCCGCGCGGATGATGTTGCCGGACTGATTGAGCGAAGAGATCTTGCCCTGATGCGAATAGTGCTCGCAATTAGCCATGACGCCGAGCCAGACGATGAGCAAGGCCTTAAGGGCGGCCAGGTAGTTATCCAGCGGGTTGATCGGATTGGCGAATCGGTCGTTCAGCGCGTTGCGAATCATCCACGTCTCGCGCCAGATCAGGCAGAACGCAAGGACGTCTGCGGCGAGCAGGATCAGCGTGAGAAAGTTGCTCTTCCAAAAAGATTTCATGCGGATGACGTAAGGGCGGACGACCGCCGGCACGTCTCGTGCGCCATCGGACTAAGAATTTCTTCGGGCATGCGTGACCCGGGTCGCTGGTAAAATACGCAGATATCCGGCCGGGACTCAACCGTTTCGGCCCTGAGTCGTTTCGAGGTTCGGCGATCTGTTCAGTCTTGTGCCGGCGGCGCGATCGGGACCGCCTGCCAATCGATATCGGCAAAACCCACCTCGCCGGACCCGCCATCGCGTGGATCGTCGTGCCAGGCCGCCGCAGACCAAAACCCATCCGTAACGTGGCGCGGCGCCGAGGCGAACCGATGGCCGGATGGGGAGATTCGAATCGCGGGGGAGCTTGCGTCAGTATCTGCGTCGATGATTGCGATGCGGATATCCTGAGCGCCATCGGCGAATCGCTGCCAGACGGCCGTCAGGCGGCCGGGTCCGGCGTCGGCGAATTCGGGCTGGCTGTGATCGCCTGGAGGCGCGGAAAACGTCCACCCGGCGTCGGGCCCGCTTATAGGGATCACGCGTACTGCGGTTCGACCCGATTCATCAAGCTGGCTCCAATAGGCGTAGAGATCGAGCGTATCGGCCCCCTGCAAAACGAACGGCTGTGCGCCAAGGGCCGAGGCTGGCAGCAGCGTCGAGGTTTCCAGATCCGTCCAGGCCGAGACCTCGGGAACCAAGGCGCTCATGTGAAGTGCGTTGGTGGGCTCAAGGATTTCATACCAAGCGACGATCAGCGGACGCGAAGCCACCAGATGCGGCGTCAGCGCGGCGCTGCTTGCCCCTGAGATCGAAGGCAACCGGACGACCGCGCCCCCATTGGGATCGATCCGGACAGCGTCGATGGCAAAGTGCGTATCGCGGCTCGATTGCCAGACGACATGAACGAGATCGTCATCAAGTTCTCTATTGTCCTCATTGTATCCGCTAACGGAGAGAAACGGATAGTCAGCGCCCCAATCGTCCCCGAGATTCAGGATGATCGGCGCGGCGAAAATATCACCACGCTCGACTTCAGAATAGAAAACCCGACGCCGACCCGAATCCAGGCCCGTCCAGACCGCGCGAGTCAATCCTGACGCATTGACATGGATGTCAAGATCACGCGGAGTAAGCGCAGAGCCTCCTGCGATGCGAACCGCAGAAGGGCTCCAAAGCGATTGCGAGCGATGCCTCAGCCAGACGCCCTCGCTGGAGCCCTGCTCGACGCACCAGCCGACCGTCAGCTCTTCGGGCC
>JAJFLK010000412.1 GCA_021772735.1 Candidatus Sumerlaeota bacterium
GATACCGGATACCGGGCAGATCCTTGATTCGACCGCCTCGGATCAGGACGATCGAATGCTCCTGGAGGTTATGCCCCTCGCCCGGAATATACGCGGTCACTTCCTCTCCGTTGGACAGGCGGATACGCGCGACCTTGCGCAGGGCCGAGTTCGGCTTCTTGGGAGTCGCTGTATAGACGCGCATGCAGACGCCGCGCTTCTGCGGGCAACCATGGAGCGCGGGAACCTTGTTCTTTTTCTTCATCGGTTTGCGCGGTTTGCGCACGAGCTGATTAATTGTCGGCATGTGTCCCTCGCCGGGGCGATCCATCCGCCGCCCCTCCCGGCCGTCTTGCTGGACCGGAAAATAAGAAATATATCCCACATCTTGTGTCTGGGCACCCTTGCGGGAGACTCCAAACCACGCATCCTCCGCTTTCACCGGGGCCGAGTCAAGGGCAAAAGCGGGCTCCACAAGCGTTGGCCGCTTGTTCCGATTCGCGAGGTGGCTCCAGTTGAGCCGTCCGCAGTTTCGGGAATTCTTGAACCGGCTGCCCCCGTTCCGGAAAATCAGTTCACCGAGGCGAATACTTAGGGTCACGTTTTGATCCGCCTGGACCAAGAGGTTGGGATCCCCGATCGGAATTGGCTGCCAGCCCGTTTTCATTTGGTATAAGTGGTTCGACCCGCAAATTCGCCTAAATGCGCATTCGTTTGCGCAGGGGCAAGAAATTGCAATGGATTACACATTGCAGCGAGTTGATTTTGCGATCGTCCCTTCGGAGTGATTCCGCCTGCATACTTGAGAGATTCTCCGCGGTCGATCTCGGGCAAAATACTTACAGGTATCTTTACTTGACATGGATTTCCTGTGCGTGATCAAATTGTCTTGAACCATCGAGGGGAAAAAGCTTAACCTCAATGGTGTCAAGTTACGAGTGAATGCTTGGGACGGGCGTTCTATAGACGCCCGGTCCGTCTGGGCTGTGAGGTCAATGCCCCCGGTCGGGGCCGGAGAGACCACGGCGAAGATTCGCCGGAAACTGGAACTCAAATTGCTTTGCCTACCATCGAGCATCGCCGGCGGGCCGATTGGCCCGTAGCCCCGATTCGCCAACAAGGGCTTCGGATCGGTGCCCCAGTAGGATAAGCGGGATAAGAATGAAAACGACGGATCATACAGAACAGCGCGATACATTGGGCGTCAGCCTAATCATTCCCTTCTACAACGAGGGCGAGGGAATTGCACATCTGGCAAGCCGGCTGATCCCCGTCGTCCGGAAGATGCAGAAGAACTGGAATGTTCAGATCATCCTCATCGACGACGGGAGCAGCGACGACACCTATGCCCGGCTTCGCGAGCACTTTGGCCAACTTGACATCGAGGGACTTTCGATCTTGCGTCACATCGAGAACAGCGGCATCGGCGCCGCCATGGTGTCCGGGTTCGAGGCCGCTACCGGCGATATCGTCTGCACGATGGACAGCGATTGCACTTACGCTCCCGAGGATATTCCCAAGCTCGTCCACTTGATCGTGGAAGAGAACGCCGATATCGCGACCGGCTCTCCATACCACCCCGAGGGCGGAATCGATGGCGTGGCGGCCTGGCGCATCGCCGTCTCCAAGAGCGCGAGCTGGCTATACCGCCGTATCGTGCCGGAGAAGCTGTTTTGCTACACGAGCATGTTCCGCGCGTATCGTCGCGAGTGGGCGCGCCCCGAGCACTTCGAATCCGAGGGCTTCCTTTCGGTGGCGGAACTGATTCTTGCCGGAGCTTACCGAGGAGCCCGGATTGTCGAGCTGCCTTCCCGCCTCAAGGTTCGAGCCTTCGGCAGTTCGAAATTGCGATTCTTTCGCGTCGTTCGCTCTCACCTCGGCCTTCTGGCCCGGGCAACCCTTGAGAATCTTAGTCTCGGTTGGATGAGGGTTAACGGGATGAGCTTCGCAAGGGACTTTAAGAAGACTTCACCCGCGTTCAACCAGCAGCCCAGCGGCGAGCTCCTCGACCGTATGGTTCTGGTCGGGCGCGTTCGCGGAGTCGTTTGATCCACCGCTCGATCCAGGCCGCTTAAGAAGCACGAACCGGGAGCCGAAGCCTCAGCGGACAGGGGGGCGCGCCCCAGAGACTCCCCATCGAGCGGAGGCAGTTCGACCGGAACGAAATGGCTCCCGGTTTTTCAGATCTCGCCTCGGATACGGCGCGATCTTTGCGTAAGGAACTAGTATCTGCATCCGCTCTTGCGGAGCCACCTCAAACGACCACGGAGATTACCCAAAGCATTATGTCGAATTCGTCATCCACAACCGAAAAGCCCCGAACACTACCCTCGGACGCAAACATCTCCGGCCGGACTTTCGGCCGGGAAGAGATGGCCGAGCTCGAACAGGTGATCGAATCGGGCACTCTGAATTGCACGCGAGGCCGCACCGTCAAGGCGTTTGAGTTGAAGTTCGCCGAGCTTTACCGCGCCCACTATGTCCGGTGCGTCACGTCGGGCACGGCGGCCGTCCATACGGCTATCGCGGCGATCGACCCCGAGCCGGGAGACGAGATTATCACGACCCCCATTACGGACATGGGCGCAATCTCGCCGATCATGTATCAGACAGCCGTTCCCATCTTCGCCGACGTGGACCCAGAGACCTATAACGTCACGGCGGAGACGATCGAGCCCAGGATCACCGAACGAACCCGCGCCATCATCGTGACCCATTTATTCGGCAACCCTTGCGACATGGGGCCGATCATGGAACTCGCAAATTCGCGCAACATTCCGGTCATCGAAGACGCGGCACAGGCGTTCCTGGCGACATACGACGGCAAAAACGTCGGCCTGATCGGCGATATCGGCGCATTCAGCCTCCAGCAGGGCAAGCACATGACGACCGGCGAAGGCGGGTTTGTTATTACGGCCGCAGAGGCATACACGCGGCGCATGACTCTCTTTGTCGATAAAGCCTGGGGATACGGCGATGCCAATGCCGATCACTACTTCCTCGCGCCGAATTACCGCATGACCGAACTTCAGGGGGCGGTCGCACTGGCTCAGGTCGATAAACTCACCGGTATCGTGGATTCTCGACGGCGCAACGCGCTCGTCATGGACGGCCTCCTGGAAGGGCTCCCCGGAGTTTCAACCCCGAAGATAACGGCCAAATCGACGCATGTTTATTGGAAATACTGCGTTCGGATCGATCCGGACGTGATCGAGGGCGGCGTCGATGCCTTCGCGGCGGCCTTGAAGGCGCGCGGAATTTTCTGCGGCCCCAGATATATCCAGAAGCCGGCGTTCTCTTGCCAGGTCATTCGCGATCGCGTGACGTTCGGCAAAAGTGGGTTCCCGTTTGAGGGCCCCCACCGCGCGGGGCTCGCGCCGGTCCGGTATCGTGAAGAAGATTACCCGGGGACGCTTGAGGCTCTGGCGCGGGTCTGCGTTCTTCCCTGGAACGAGAAATACACCGAAGAAGATGTCAGCTACATCGCCGGACAGGTCGCGGCGGTCGGCGGCGAACTGAAGAAATAACTGAGAAGACGACAGAGGAAAACAGCATGGACGAGACGAAGACATTCAGAATGGGACTGATCGGCTGTGGCCGGATCAGCCAGGCCTACGTGCAGGCGATTGGCGCTTGCCCCCAGATTGATCTGGTCGCCGTGATGGACGTTCGGCCCGAGGCCGCCCAAAGCGCGGCTGAAGCCGAAAGCTGCGGAGCCTTTCACGATCTCGAAGCGATGATCTCCGAGGGCGGCCTGGAGGGCGCAATCATCTGTGCCCCGCCGGTCGAGCATCGTGCGATCGCGTGTCGCCTGCTCGAAGCCGGCATCCATGTTCTGTGCGAGAAGCCGTTCGCGACAACGGCCGATGATGCCGCGGCAATGGTCGCCACCGCACAGGGCGCCGAGCGCGTGTTGATGATGGCGTCCAAATTCCGATATGTTGAAGATCTCATCCGGGCCAAGGCGATGATTACATCGGGCCTTCTGGGGGAGATCCAGTTCTACGAGAATAAGTTCTGCGCCAAGGTCAATATGCGGGGCCGGTGGAACGCCGATCCGAAGATCGCTGGAGGCGGCGTCCTGATCGATAACGGCACGCATTCGGTCGATATCGCCCGTTATCTGCTGGGCCCGGTCACGCGCATTCACGCGCAAGAGGGCAAGCGGGTGATGGGGCTGGACGTCGATGAAACGGCATGGCTATCGTTCAACACAGCGTCGGGAGTCATGGGCAGTGTCTGCCTCTCCTGGAGCCTGAACAGCGACGGCAACGACTATATCAAGCTGATCGGCACGGACGGCGCGCTCAGGATCGGCTGGCAAGAATCGCAATTCCAGCATAACGGCCACCCCGAATGGGTGTCGTTCGGCGTCGGGTTCAACAAGGTCGAAGCCTTCAAGAAGCAGGTGACGAATTTCGTCGGCACTGTTCGCGGTTCTGCCGAGCCGATCATCACTTCGGACGACGGCTTGGCTTCGGTCCAGGTCATCGAAGCTGCCTATCGCTCAATGCGCGAAGGCCAGTGGATTGAAATCGAGGACACGCCATCACTGCCCAACCTGATCGCTCTCTCGTAAAGATTCACCCCACCGCAATGCTCGAAGATGGAGTCGCCATTGGCGCGGATTCCAGCATATGGGACGGTGTGCATATCCGGCACGGCACTCGGCTCGGCCATCACGTCACGGTCGGCGAGAAGACGCATATCGCCTACGACGTCGTCATCGGGGATTACGTCAAGATCAACGCCTTCGTATACATCTGCACGGGCGTGACGATCGAGGAGATGTGCATGATCTCGGCCGGGACAGTCTTCACAAATGATGTCTTCCCCCGGGCGATGAACGCGGATCTGACCGAACTGGAGACCGCCGAGCCAACCGAGGAGACGCTTGCCACGCTCGTGCGGCGCGGCACAACGATCGGCGCGAACGCGACCATCGGCCCCGGCGTGACGCTCGGCGAATTCTCAATGGTTGGGATGGGCTCAGTGGTCACGCGCGACGTGCCCGATCGCGCGTTGGCTGTGGGCAATCCGGCTCGCGTTGTCGGCTATGTCTGCACCTGCGGGCCACGTCTGGTCTCGCTTGACGAACCGCCGCCCATGAATTCAAGAATTAAATGTGAACGATGCGGCCGTGATTACGCGTGGACCGGCCGGGAACTCGCGCCCAAGTGAAGCCCATGCGAGTTGGAATCATCGGCGCCGGGACCATGGGCTTGACGATCGCGCTGCGCCTGGCGCGCGCGGGGCATGACATCACGGTCATCGAAGCCGGCGCCCAGCCCGGCGGCCTGGCGACGTGGTTCGATTACGAAGGCTTCATTTGGGATAAGTATTATCATGTCTTCCTGACGCAAGACGAAAACCTTATCGGCCTTTTCCGCGATGTGGGCATCGAGGATAAGATCCGATGGAACGAAACGCGCACGGGGTTTCTGTGGAAGGGTCGTCATCTTTCGATGAGCAATAATTGGGAATTCGCGACGTTCCCGGCGCTCTCGCTTATTCAAAAAGCGCGCCTCGCGCTCGGCATTTTTTACGTCCAGACGATCAACGATGCGACGCCGCTGGAATCGGTCAAGGCCTCGGCCTGGCTGCGCAAGATTTTCGGCCGTCGTGTTTATGACGTCATGTGGGAGCCGCTGCTCGAATCCAAATACGGCGTGCTCAAGGATGAGATGCCCGCGACGATCATGTGGGCGACCATCCGCCGTTACTTCCAGACTCGTTCGAAAGGCGGCGGCAAGGAGCAGATGGGATTTCTTGCCGGCGGCATGCGGACGATGTATCAGGCCTTGCTCGCCGAGATCGAAAAGAGCGGCGGCAAAGTTCGTTTCGGCTGCGCCGTCGAGACCGTAGACAACGGCGCCGATGATTCCGTTCATGTCGTTACTTCAGACGAGACCCTGCAATTCGATCGCGTCGTCTCGACGCTCCCGACCGATGTCATGCGCCGGATCGCGCCGGACATCACCGAGATACTGCCGAAATCAACCGGGCGTCCGCACTTCCTCGGCATCGTCATGCTTTCGCTCGTGCTGCGCCGTCCGCTGAACCCGTATTACGTGACGAACCTTATCCAGAAGGGATTTCCGTTCACCGGCATCATCGGGGTCTCGTGCCTGACCGAGGCCGAAGAGCTGGGCGGCAATCATCTCGCGATGCTGCCGCGATACGACGTGCCCGATTCGGATTGGTTTGCCAGGAGCGATGAGGAAATCGCCGAGATGTTTCTCGAAGCGCTGCGTCCGTTTTATCCCGATCTCGATGAGAACGTGCAGCGATGGTTCGTCTGCCGAGAGAAGCTCGTCCAGGCCATCTGGATCGACGCGCCGCCGGAGACGAGCGAGCCGCCCATCAGCGATGATGGCCGCGTGTGGAGCGTCAATGCCGAGCTTGCCGGACGCGATACGCTCAACAACAATGCCATCATCGGCGTCGCAAACCGAGTTGCGAGTGATCTGATCACGAGCATCGAGGGCTGACGGAATCTATGATGGCCGACAATAAACGCAAGAAACTCACCGCCAGCCTTTCGCTCGATCTCGATAACCTGTGGTCGTATATGAAAGTCCACGGCGACGAGAATTGGGAAAAGTATCCGACGTATCTGCCTGCGGCTGTCCCGATCGTGCTTGATCTGCTTGCGCGGCACGATCAGAAAATCACGTTCTTCATCGTCGGGGCGGACGCCGCGCGCGAGGGCAACCGGGACGCGCTGCGATTAATCGCCGAGGCCGGTCACGAGGTCGGCAATCATTCGTTCAATCACGAGCCGTGGATGCAATCCTACGGCGAGGCCGAAGTCGCCGACGAGCTGAGGCGCGCGGCCGAGGCCATCGAATCGGCCACCGGCCTGCGGCCGACCGGATTTCGCGGCCCCGGTTTCTCGAACAGTCCCGCCATGCTGGCCGCGCTGAGGGCGATGGGCTATGAGTTCGACGCGTCAATTTTGCCCTCGGTGCTGGGGCCGCTCGCGCGGCTGTATTACTTCTGGGGCGCGAAGCTGAATCGGGGCGAGAAGGAAACGCGAGGCGACCTATTCGGCCACGTCAGCGATGGCTTCCGCCCGCTCAAACCCTTCGATTGGCAGACGCCTCATGGCCGAATCATGGAAATTCCTGTCTCCACCATTCCAGTCTTCCGCGTGCCATTTCACTTGAGTTACTTGCTCTGGCTTTCGCGTTTTTCCGAGGCGCTCGCGCTCGCATACATGAAATTCGCCTTCGCCATGTGCCGCCTGCGTCGAGTCGAACCGTCGTTCCTGC
Organism: Candidatus Sumerlaeota bacterium; assembly: GCA_021772735.1. GTDB lineage: Bacteria > Sumerlaeota > Sumerlaeia > MVZB01 > JAJFLK01 > JAJFLK01. The sequence goes on from JAJFLK010000412.1 coordinate 7,254, forward strand.
TTCATCCACTTGATTTTCTGGGGGCCGATGACGCGCCGGAGCTTGCGTTCTTTCCGGGCATGGACATGCCGCGCGAGCGCAAGCTGGCTTTTGCGGGGAAATTTCTGACCGCATTTCAGCGTAATTTCGATGTTGTCCCGATGGGCGAGCACCACCGCCGCCTGCGCGAGCGCGGCAGCTTGAAGGTCTTGGAGCCGCCGCCGGTCAATTCGGCAGCCGCAGCCGGAACGATGTCTTAATCTCCGAAAACTCTTAAGCCTTGAGCATTCGCAGTCCGTTTGCGATCACCAGGAGTGACGCGCCCATATCGGCCGCGATTGCCATCCACAGCGTCGCCATTCCCGCCACGGCCAGCGCGACAAAGACGACCTTGAGCCCAAGTGCGAAAGCAATGTTCCAGCGGATCGTCCGCACGACGCGACGCGAGTGACGGACCAGCCACGCGATGCGCGAGAGGTCGTCGGACATGAGCGCGATGTCCGCGCATTCGATCGCGGCGTCCGCGCCGGCTGCGCCCATCGCGATCCCCAAATCAGCCGAGGCCATCGCCGGGGCATCATTGATGCCGTCGCCGACCATCGCAACGACGTCGCACCGCGCCCCCAGTTCTCGTATCGCCTGGACCTTTTCTTCGGGCA
>JAJFLK010000413.1 GCA_021772735.1 Candidatus Sumerlaeota bacterium
CAATTGAAGCTTTGGGTTTGGCGAAGCACAATTTAAGGCGAAGAGAGAATGGGATTGGGGAAAAGTTCCTATCGCATTCTTTCTTGCGTCGTGTTCGTTGTGTCGTTGTGGTTTTTTCACCACGACGGCACGAAGCTCACAACGCATCGGCAGCCCGTTTAAGCCCGAGGAGAACGCGGGGGCAATTCTCGATTCTTTCGATCGACAGCGTTGGGAATTTCGACATTTTATGATTGAGACGAAGGATTGATGTTATGAACCCGACCGTGAGCCGTGCCCGCAGCCTCGACCCTTTTCAATCGCGACAGCCGGCTTCGTTTGACTCAAGTCGCGCCCTGATTCGCCAGTGTCGTAGGCGATTGGCTCGCGAGCTGGCGACGTCATGGTCCGGGACCCGCGCCGCTTTGCGTTCAGCGATTCGCCGGGCGATGCGGACCATCGGAGGCACGCGCCAGGGCATCGCCTGGATGCTGCGCATCGTGCGCGAGGCCCGATTCGCCGCGCTGGTCGCCGGGGCGATTTTTTCCGGAGCCCTTGGCGCTGAGTTCAGTGCTGGCTCGGCCTGGGCGAGCCCCACGATTCAGCTATCTGATATTGCTGCGGGCGTCGGCGGATTCGCGATCGACGGGGAGGCGCGCTTTGACCAGTCGGGGCGTAGCGTATCAGCGGCGGGCGACGTCAATGGCGACGGACGGCCCGATCTGATCGTCGGGGCATGGGGCGCCGATTCCAACGGGTCGCGATCCGGGCGCAGCTACGTTGTCTTCGGAAAATCCGGAACGAGTCTCATCCAGCTTTCCGACATTGCGGCCGGAGCCGGCGGATTCGTGATCGACGGCGAAGCGGCCGTGGACTTATCGGGACTTAGCGTATCTGCGGCGGGCGACGTGAATGGCGATGGCCTGGCCGATCTGATCATCGGCGCATATCGCGCCGATGCGAACGAGGAGGATTCGGGTCGAAGCTACGTCGTATTTGGCAAGCGCAGTACAACACCCGTTCAGCTCTCCGAGGTTACCGCCGGGCAGCTCGGATTCTCGATCAACGGCGAGACGGCTGGAGACCTCTCGGGGTTTAGCGTTTCGGCGGCGGGCGATGTCAATGGCGATGGTCTTTCCGATCTGATCGTTGGGGCAAACGGCGCAGATCCGAACGGATCGTATTCGGGCCGCAGCTATGTTGTCTTTGGCAAGGCCTCAATAATGCCCATTGAGCTCTCCGACGTCAGGGCTGGCGCCGGAGGCTTCGCCATGGAAGGAGAGGCGGTCGGTGATTACGCGGGCCACAGCGTCTCGGGCGCCGGCGACGTCAACGGTGACGGCCTGGCTGATCTGATCGTCGGGGCGATATTTGCCGATCCCAATGGATCGCTCTCGGGACGCAGTTACGTCATCTTCGGAAAGACCAGCGGAACGCTCATTGAACTCTCTGCGCTCGAAGATGACGCGGGCGGCTTCTCAATCGATGGTGAGGCCTTTGAGGATTACTCCGGCGATAGCGTATCGGCGGCGGGCGATATCAACGGGGACGGCTTGGCCGACCTGATCATCGGCGCCAGACGAGCGAATGCTCGAGGGCCGGATTCGGGCCGAGATTACGTCGTCTTCGGTAAGCGCGGCGCAAGACGAGTTCAGCTCTCCGATATTGCAGCCGGTTCCGGCGGATTTGCGATCAACGGCGAGGCGGCTTTTCACAACTTGGGCCGGAGCGCCCGCTTCGCAGGTGACGTCAACGGCGACGGCCTGGCAGATCTCGTTGTCGGTGCAAACCAGGCCAATCCCAATGGGTTCCAATCGGGCCGCAGCTACGTTGTTTTCGGCAAGTCCGCAGGGACCATTGTTGAGCTCTCCAACGTTACGGCTGGAATTGGGGGGTTCGCGATCAATGGCGAGGCGGCCGAGGATCGCTCGGGCTGGTCAGTTTCGGACGCCGGCGATATTAATGGTGATGGTCTTGACGACGTGATTGTCGGCGCCTTTCTCTCCGGGCCGAACGGAAATTATTCAGGGCGCAGTTATATCATCTTCAGTCCGGAGACACCGCCGCTCGTGGCTCCTGCCGATATTCCGCGCTCTGCCGTCTACAACGCCTTCAGCCGGGCGGGTGACGGGCCGGGCGGGAATCCCGTCGTGCCTACGGTCGTCGGTGATTCGCGTCTGACGATCGATTGGTCGGATGATGATTTCGGAAGCGGAAGTTTCGGCTTCGGATCGTCTAAAGAGCGCATCGTGCTCAATCGCAATAATTTCCCGATCCAAAATCTGGAGCCGATCACGAACGTCGCGCGGGTCTGCTGGGGCGTTGTGACCGATCGGCCCGGCGCGGCCCGCGCCGAGCTGACGTTCAAGTATGTGAACCACGAGATCGCCGGGATCGCGCTGGGCTCCGAGGCCGATCTTGCCGTCTTCGCCGCCGAAAATCTCGAAGGGCCCTGGATGAAACTGCCGACGACGATCAATGCCGCGCGCAATACCGCCCGTGTGACCTCGGACCTGTCCGTCTTCAGGCACTTCGCGCTCGCCGAAGCCGGCACGATGTCGGTCCCGCCGGTCAATGCGACCGAATGGTGGGTGCAGTATGAATGAGATAAATTGAAGACTGGCTACTATTCTTCCGTCGAATCACCCGAGCGCCGCACTACCTTGACGAATATGCGTGCCCGTCCCTATTCTTGAGCGAATGTTGAGGAGTGGGGGAGGCGAAGAGTTATGTTTAAGCGAATCGATCATCTGGGGATTGCGACGCGTGATATCGCGGCCGCGATCGAAGTATTGGAAAAAACCGGGCCCATCGTGCTCGGCGCCGAAGAGCAGGTGCCGGCGTTTGGAGTCAAGGCGGTGATGGTCGCCGTCGGCGATGGCGTGCCTGTCGAGCTTGTCGAGCCGTTGGGTGAGGATTCGGGCGTCGCCAAGTTCATCGACAAGCGCGGCGAGGGGCTGCATCACATCGCATATCGCGTGGCCGATATTGACGCGGCGCTGGCGACCTGCGTCGAGCAGGGGTTTCGCCTGATCGACGCGAAGCCTCGTCATGGATACGCGGGCAGTCGCGTCGCGTTCGTGCATCCCAAAGATTTTCTCGGCGTGCTGACCGAACTGGTCGAGCGCGACGCAGGAGCGGATGAGCCTCCTTACGATCCCGCCTGAAATAAGCCGCAGTGATATCATCCATCGGCGTATGATCCGGCTTGATATGATTCTGGTCCAGAGAACTGTATTCGATCCACGCTCATGCTGAACATCGGTTTCCCAGAACTTTTCCTTCTCTGCCTGCTCGGGGTCTTGTTTCTCAAGCCCGATGAGTTTCGTTCGATGATTCGTCAATTGGGCAAGTGGTCGGTCGAGATGCGCAAGATGAGTCGGGAGTTTACGAGCGAGCTGGCGCGCGAGGCCGATTTCGACGAGATCCGCGATTCCGCACGCAAAATCGAGGATCAGCTCTTGAAATCGGGGATCGATACCGAGGGCGAGCTGTTCGGGGCCGATGACGACGCCGAGATGGGCGATGAATTGGACGACGGGGGAATGGGGGGCATCGGGGGCGCCGGACCAGATGGCGAGATGAGCATCGAGATGGGCGACGAGATCGAGGATGAGATGGCGCCGCCCGAACCCGCCGGCGACAAGCCCGGCCCCGAACGAAGCATCCCGCGAGAATCGAATTCAAGGCCGGTGGACAATGCGCCCGGAGCCGACGCACCGGGAATCGAAGCACCGGAGGCCGACGCGCAGGAGGACAATGAGCCGGGCGTGGATACGCCGCCCCCCTCACCCTCAAGCGACGGCAATCCGTTCCTGGGTTCCGGATAGTCCGGGCTCGAGCGGCCGGAATCCGGTTCGGGATCGAGCTGTCCGGGCTGCCCCGGGCATGCGGAACCGGGGGCTGGGCGTTGGGCCGCCATATCCGCCTGCCAAACCTGCGGCTCCCTCTGGAGGTCAAATACCCGAAGGCCGGCCGGGCGGGATTCGCAACTTGACACCACCGTCAGTTCGCCCGAAGATATCCGGGCCAAGGCACTGGCCCAGCAAATTGAGGCTTCATATATCCATTCCGTGGCGCTGTCGTGCGTTCGGATGACGTGCGCCGTTGTCGCCGCCGGGGAATGTGGAGTCTGGAGGGCCTAAGCGCCGATCAATATCGAACGAATGCACGGGGGTCGATCGACCCTTGGCGAAACGGAAGGGGACAGAGGAATGCGAGGAATAACGATGGGAGATCTGATTCGGAAATGGACATCTGTGATGCTCACAGTCGGTCTTATGGCGATGGGCTCGATGGCCGCCGCGCAGGACGATGCGGCGGGACATGCGGAACATGCGGAAGGCGCAGAAGCCGCTCCGGCGGTCGAACCGCCTCCGGTGCTCGAAGGCGAAGTGAACCTGGCTGGTCTCTGGGAGATCGAGGCTGAACTGCCGGACGGCACGGCCAGCGTCTCCGATCTCGAAGTCACTGCCGATGGCGATACCTTTTCCGCTGTTCTTTCGACCGAACTCGGCGAGGCCGCAATTGACGGCATCACCGTCGATGGCAACGTGATCGAATTTTCGGCCGACATCGACATGGGCGGCATTCTGGTGCCGTTCACGTTCTCCGGTTCCACGGGCGGCGATAAGATGAACGGCATCATCGCCGTTGATTTCGAGGGCCAGGCTCTGCTGCTTCCGATCGAAGGCGTTCGCGTCGGCGATTCGGCCAGCGGCGGCTTGACCGGCGAAGTCGATCTGGTCGGAACCTGGGAGCTTGAGGCCGAGCTGCCCGACGGCACGGCCAGCGTCAGCGATCTTGTAATTCAGGATGGCGAAGGCGGGCTCGTCGCCGTTTTGTCGACCGAGCTTGGCGAAGCGACCATCAAAGGCATCGTGATTGACGGAAACAACGTAAGCTTCGACACCGAGATCGATCTTGGCGGCGTGATGGTTCCGCTGAGCTATAAGGGAACCTCGGGCGGTGATGACCTCGATGGCGTGGTCAGCGTTGATTTTGAGGGCCAGGCTCTTGAAATGAACGTCGTCGGCAAGAAGGTCGGCGCCGTGATGTTGACCGGCGCGGTCAAGCTGCTGGGCGAATGGGAGCTCGAAGCCGAGCTGCCCGATGGCACGACAAGCGTCTCCGAAATGGTTCTTGAAGAGAAAGACGGAAAGATCACCGGATACCTCTCGACCGAGATCGGCGAAGCCGTGATCGATGAGATGATGGTTGACGGCAATAAGGTCTCATACGCAGCCGAGATCGACATGGGCGGCGTCATGGCACCGTTCACGTTCACCGGTTCGACCGGCGACGGCAAGATTATCGGCACGGTGGAGTTGGATATGGAAGGCCAGAAAATGGCCCTCCCGATCACAGGCGAGCTCGTCGCCGAGCCCGCCCTGACCGGCGCCGTTGATTTGCCCGGAAGCTGGGAGTTCGAGTCCGAACTGCCCGACGGCACAGTGAGCGTCAGCGAGCTTGTTATCGAGGATAACGATGGAGTTCTTTCCGGCACGCTTTCGACCGAGATCGGCGAGGCGGTCATCGAATCCATTACGGTCGATGGCAACATGATCTCATTCGTCGCGAACATCGACATGGGCGGCGTGATGGCGCCTCTTACGTTCGAAGGCTCGACGGGCGACGGCAAGATCAAGGGCAACGGGGTGCTCAACATGGAAGGCCAGGAAATGTCACTTCCGGTCACCGGTTCCAAGCTCGAAGCCGAGGCCATGACTGAAACCGCCGAGGCCGGCTCGGAGTAAGGCCTTCTTGCCGGGCGACCGCAGCCGCGCTGAGCGGAGGCGAAGCGGGCTCGGCATACCAGGCTGAATCGGATTACAAGCTGTGCCGGGCGTCGGGCTTCAAGAGCTCGCCGCCCGGCCTTCTTTTTATGCAAGGCCCGGAGCCAGGAAGCACGGCGAGCCCGGTGAGGTGCGGCACGCATCACGATGGGCAAGCGGCACCTTGACAGAGAACGCCCGGTCGCCGTCTAATCAACGTTCGTCCGCGCGCCAAGGCAGGCCTCGGCGCGCGTCATTCGGGGTGGGTCGCCCTGTTCCCTTTTCGACTCTGCAATTCAACCATGAACGTGAAGCCACTGGTGAGTGTGAATCCCGCTGACGCGCCTGTTGAGATCGCGCCCGCGCCGGAATCGACGCCGATGATCGAGGCGGTAGCGCTGACCAAGGTTTTCGGCGATCTCACGGCCATCGAGGACGTATCGTTTACTGTCGGCAAGGGCGAGTTGCTCGGATTTCTCGGCCCCAATGGCGCGGGCAAATCGACGACGATGCGTATCCTGAGCGGATTCACCCCGGCGTCAAGCGGCCGGGCCGTGATTGCGGGCCACGATATCCAGAGCGATTCGTTCGCTGCGCGCCGCGCTCTTGGTTACTTGCCCGAGAGCGCTCCGGTCGATCTCGCATCGACCGTCACTCGTTTCCTTTCCTTCATCGCCGAGATCAAACGCCTTGCCTCGTCCGAACGCGCAACAGCTGTGGATCGCGCCATCGAGGAGTGCGGTCTGGGCGAGGTGCGCGGCCGGTTAATCGGAAATCTTTCCAAGGGTTTTCGTCAGCGCGTCGGGCTCGCTCAAGCCATCCTCGGCGATCCCGAAGTCCTGATCCTCGACGAGCCCACCGTCGGGCTGGACCCGCGCCAGATCACCGAGATTCGTCGCCTCATCAAAGATATGGCCGGGCGCCGCACAGTCCTTCTCTCCACGCATATCCTGCCCGAGGTGCAGTTGACCTGCACCAAGGTGATCGTCATCAATCGAGGACGCATCGTCGCCAGCGGAACGCCGGACAGTCTGGTCTCCCGGATCGACGACCGTCATCCGATCATCGCGACCGTCGAGGCCGAACCCGCTCGCGCCCAGCAGTTGCTTGAATGCGTCGAGGGTGTCGGGCGGGTTGAGCTCGATCGCCGTTTGGGCGTCCGCAGGGCGACGTTCCACGTCTTCTGCGTGCCTGATGCGAGCGGCCGAGCGCCTGCCGATCCCCGTCCGGCGATGGCCCGCGCAATCGTCGAAGCCGGAATGGGCCTGGTCGAACTGAGTCAGCCCGGTGTGACGCTCGAAGACGTTTTTATGCACGCGATCGCAGACCCGTCGCCCGGCGGTGATGGATCGGGTGATGATGAAGCGGCGCAAGAGGCCAACGTGACCGTGGCGAGCAGCGAGGAAGATTCAAGGCCGGCGGAGGAATCGCAAGACTCATGATTCAAGGCGTCTGGTCCATCTACAAACGGGAGCTGCGTTTCTTTTTCCAGTCCGCGAGCACCTACGTCGTACTCGGGCTGCTTTTCCTTATTTGCGGGACGATCTTTCACCAGGTCACTTTCGAGTTCGTGAACGATTCGGCGATGGCTCAGGCCGGGGGGCCTTTTGGCACGGCCGATAAGGCGCCGAACATCAACGTCGCCGTGATCGAACAGATTTTCCGCCTCATCTCGGCGATGATTTTGTTTATCGTCCCGATCCTGACGATGCGTTTGATTGCCTCTGAACGTTCGGGCGGCATGTTCGAGGTGCTCGTGACCTGCCCGATCGACGACTGGAGCATCATCCTGGGCAAGTATCTCGCCCTCGTGACGGTCGGCTGCGTGATCGTCGCGCTGTGCTCGATATACCCAATCGGGCTTTGGGTCGTCGGGCGGGATCAGGGAGCCGTGCCGGATTTGGGGATCGTACTATCGGCGTGCGCCGGATTGCTGCTGATCTTTGCCGCATACGGCGCGTTCGGATTGATGGCGTCCGCAGCGACGCAGAGCCAGGTGACCGCCGCGATCGTCACACTTGTCGGCCTTATGATGTGGGCCGCCATCAGCGAATTTCACATGCCCAACGCCGCGATCCAGCGCGTTACCGACGAACTTTCCGCCGCGCACCATACGGAAAATTTCATCACCGGTTTCGTTAGCCTTCGCGATCTTTCATTCTACTTTATTGCCTCGTTCGCGTGCCTGTTCGTCTCGGCGCGCGTGCTCGAAGCGCGGCGCTGGAAGGTGTAGGTCATGGCCGAGCGCGGATCGACAAGCCGATCGAGCGAGGTGTTTCGGGTTCTGCCCGTGGCCGGGGCGATGTGCCTTATCCTCGCGTTCGGCTGGGCGATCTGGCGTCGCTATCTGGAGCCCGGCGCGCTGGCGCTGGGCGG
>JAJFLK010000414.1 GCA_021772735.1 Candidatus Sumerlaeota bacterium
CGCGATCTCGAAGCCGCGAGTGATGCGGATTGGATCATCGCCTTCTGTCATCATCCGCCCTATACGAAGGGCTCACACGATTCGGACAACCCCCAGGACAGCAATGACCTCCAGGGCCGAATTCGGCGTGAGGTTCTGCCGATGCTCGAAGCGGCCGGCGTGGATCTCTTCCTGACCGGACACAGCCACAATTACGAACGCTCGTATCCCATCATGGGTCACATCGGCACCTCGGATACGCTTGAGCCCTCAATGATCACCGACAGCGGCGACGGCGACCCCGAAGGCGACGGAGCCTATCGGGTGAGCACGCCGCGCGATGGAACGCCCCGCTCACTGGTTAATCTCATGCTCGGCAGCTCGGGGAACACCAAAGGGACTCGGCACACGCTGGACCACCCGGTCATGGCGGTCTCGTTGAAGGTGATGGGATCGGTCGTGATCGACATCGACGGGCTCGCCCTCACCGCGAGCTTCATCCTTCATGACGGGCAGATCGCCGATTCGTTTTCGATCGTCAAGACCGTGCCCTAGATCGATCGCGAGCCGAGGACAGGCTCCCTTCCCATGCCAAATCCACCCGCGATCAGCGTTATCGTCCCGTGCCTGAATCAGGCGGCGTTTCTGCCCCAGGCTCTCGATAGCGTTCGCGAGCAGACGTATGCCGATTGGGAATGCATCATCATCAACGATGGCTCGACGGACGAGACCGGTGAGATCGGCCGCGCGTATGCCGAATCTGACCCCCGCTTTCGATATGTCGAGCAGGAAAACCGTGGCCTTTCCGGAGCACGCAATCGAGGCCTCGATCAATCCACTGGCCGATACATTCAATTCCTTGACGCCGACGATCTGCTCGCCCGGACCAAGTTTGAGATTCAGCTTGGCGGCCTCAACGCTCTGCCCTCCCCTTGCGTCGCATACAGCGCCTCGCTGCGTTTCGGCCAGGGCGAGGGGCTCGAATCGGCCGAGCCTTTCGAGACGCTTGAAATTCGGACCGACAACGCCGCAGAGCAAATTGCCCGAGGATGGCAGATCGAGGGCGTGATCCCCTGCCACGCCTTCCTGTTCGACGCACGGCTTTTCAGAGATCATTCCATTCGTTTCGATGAAACGCTCGCCAACACCGAGGACTGGGAATGCTGGATCAGAGTGTTCCAGTTGCGACCGGAGATTCGGTTCGACGCCGAGCCGCTCGTCTACTATCGAACGCATGACGCTTCGATGTGCTGGGACCGCACGGCGATGCGGCGGGGAAACCTTGCCGCGATCGAACGGCAGATCGACCTTGCCGGTGGAAACTCCGAGATGCGCCTAATCCTGACCCGACGCATCGGCGATCTGTTTAGCGCGGGCCGGGCGTATGAATTCGGCAGCGGCGTCATTGCGGCCTCAAGCCTTCCGCGTCAGGCCTTGCTCGAACGCCTCGCCCCGGCCTGGTATCTCATCCGCATCGCCGCGCTCGGCCGGGGTTGCGTGAGTTACGCGGCCTCCAGAGTTTCGTTCACACGCCGAGGGCGAGTGCTTCGACGCTGGCATGCCTGGGAAATATTCGGCTATAACCTCGAAGCGATCCGCCGCGCCAGGGCGGGTTCGCTCAAGGAACGCTCCTCGTCTTGAACCCTCGGACCCGAATCGACCCTCGAGACTTCGAATGAAAATCCTGCACGTCGTCTCGGAATTCCCAAGTCTCTCCGAGACGTTCATTCTCGATCAGATTACGGGCCTGCGCGACCTCGGCCACGACATCGCCATCCTCGCCGACCGCCCTGGCAAAGACGCCGCGTCCCGGACCGTTCATCCAGATATCGAACGCCACGATCTTCTCTCAAGGACGTCGTATCGTCCGAGCCTCGCGAGATCCAGGCCGAAGCGCCGCCTCCAGACCGCCGCCCTGTTTGCCCGCGCGGCTCTTCTCAGACCCTCGATGATACGCTGCTTCCCGGCATTGTTCGCGCAGCGGCGCCACGCCGGCGCATCGACTCTGATCCGCACGGCCATCGGCCTCGAATTGGCCGGCGATTGCGATTTGATCCATTGCCATTACGGCCCGAACGGGCTGAACGTCGCGTTGCTCAAATCCCTCGGCATGGTGGACGTCCCCATCATCACGAGCTTCTATGGGTTCGATGTCTCTGAGTTCATCGCGCAGGCCGGCCCAGCGATCTACGAACCGCTCTTCGCCGGCTTCGAACTTCTCTTGCCGCTCAGCGACGTAATGGCCGGTGAACTCGAATCGCTCGGTGCCGATCGGAGACGATTGCGCGTTCACCGGCTCGGGATCGATTGCGAGGCTTTCGCTTACTCGCCGCGCACGATGCCGGAAGCCGGACCCGTTCGCTTGATCTCCGTGGCTCGCCTGGTCGAAAAGAAGGGACTGGCCGACGCGATCGGTGCAGTCGCCCGCCTCCGAGCCGCGGGCCGCGAGGTTGAGTATGCGATCGTCGGCGACGGCCCGCTTCGCGTCGAACTCCATGAGCTCGCGGCCTCGCTCGGCATCGGCGATTCGGTTCGATTTCTCGGCGCAATGCCTCGGCCTGATGTGCAGTCGAATCTGGGCCGATCCCATATCTTGCTCGCTCCGAGCGTGACGGCGGCCTCGGGCGATCGCGAAGGCACACCGGTCGTTCTGATCGAAGCGATGGCTTCGGGCTTGCCCATCGTCTCGACCCGGCACAGCGCCATCCCGGAAATGATCGATGATGGAGCGTCTGGCCTGCTCGCTCCGGAGGGTGATTGCGAAGCCCTGGCCGGCTGCATTGCGCGGCTGCTCGACAATGGCAATCTATGGGAGCCGCTGACCCGGACCGCGAGGGCCCGCGTCGAGTCGGACTTCAACATTCGAACTCAGGTCGAGAAGTTGGGGGAATTTTATCGCGAGTTGATATCTTCTCCGACACTGTCGTCGGGTTGATCGGGAGATACGCGATCCTTAAGAGCTTCGTCCAAAGGTACCAGCTCATCGAAGCGGATATGAATGCGCGCACCCTCGACCCCAGACCCAAATTCAAGGCCTCGCGGCGTTAGATCAAAGCCTTCGACCGTGATTCCGAGCGGCACGGCATCGCCATTTTCCCAAATGGTCTTGACGCCCGGTCCATCGATTCGCACCTTGCGAATCACACAACTTCCGGTCGGCTGCCCGACGAATGACAATGTGGTATTCGATCCGGGAGTCGCATGACCGCGAGCCGAGAACCGATATCCGCTCAACGCCAACTTCAGCGCGCGCTTTCCTGATTTGCGCGAAAAAAGATCCAGCGGAATCTCTTGTCCGTTCCACTTGATGATAGCCCGCCCGATCCTCTCGCCGACTCTAACCTCAAGGTTCATTGCGCCCAGGGCTTCACCCTTCCAACGGGCGATCGCCGGCTGAGGAGAGTCCGAGAGCAGAAAGTATTGCTCTAGTGAATTTGTCCGCAGCGACCATCCCGCATCCAAAACGAATTGGCTCAAGTCAACCTGCGTTCCGTCCTGCCGCCTTAAAGATTCGATCCACACCCTGGAACCGATCGCGGCCTCATGCCGCTCACCCGTTGCGGTTATCTCGAGGCTCACTTTTCGCTCGGCCAGGGAGGGTTTGATCTGGTCCGGCGCAGCATCGAAGGGCCCGAAGGAAATGTATGGCGCGAGCGATTCCGCCGAATCGATCTCGAGCGACAAGGTGATCCTCTTGCTCTCAACATCCCGCTCCGCGAGCAGGGTATCGAGCCAACCTTCGCCGCCGACGCCTTCGGGTCCTGCCGCGCCTTCGCCAAGGTTGGCCTGAGCGACTGCGGCGGTCGCGAAACCAGCGAGCAGCATGCCCAAGAAAAGAGTGCTTCCAATTCTCATTGCTTTACTTCCGATCGAATCGAACTTTGATCTCGGGTTGCACCTCGCGGTGCGGCGCCGGCCGATCGATCATCGCAAAGATCATAATCGAGCGAGGCCTTCGCCGCAAACACGCAACTACCCTCCGCACGCCGGCACTGCTCTATCGCCCGCCCTTGCCGATCGCGGACAGATCGCGCAGCTCTACATGAATCCGCTCCACGATCGGACTGTATAAATCCAACAACTCGCTCGCAGATTTGAAAATCACTTCGGCCAGGCCGCCCGAAGGGTGCCGCAGCAGCGTCAGCGCCGGCCGCTCGCCGCGCAGGATGATCCTAAGCGTGCCGCAACTGCACCGGAGCAGCCTTCCATATGGAGCCTCGTCGTCCTCGATGCTCATCCAGTCACCCACAAGCGGTTCCATGAAATCCCAAGGGTACGCCTGCCCTCCGGGCGCGTTGCGCGCCGCAAGCAACCAGACATCGGTTCCCTCGGACCCCGGGCTTCGCCGCCCCAGAGCCCGGAGAGTCACCTCCCCTTGGC
>JAJFLK010000415.1 GCA_021772735.1 Candidatus Sumerlaeota bacterium
TGCTCTCGATGTCCGGGCACAAGCTTTATGGCCTGAAAGGCGTCGGCGGACTTTACATCAAGCCGGGGACTCCGGTGCGCGGCCTTGTCGTCGGCGGGGCACACGAGCTGGGCATGCGCGCCGGGACGGAGAACGTCGCCGGGATCGTCGCCTTCGGTAGCGCGGCGAAGCTGGCGGGCAAGGCCCTGGCCGCCGAAGCCATCAGCCTGACCGAATTGCGGCGCAATTTCTTCGGCGCGATCACCGATACCATCGAGCGTGTTCGCATCAACGGGCACCTCGAAGATCGTCTGCCCGGCACGCTCAATATGTGCTTCGAGGGGATCTCCGGTCCCCGGCTGGTCACGGAGATGAACTCGAAGGGAGTGGCGATCTCGGCGGGCTCGGCTTGCACTTCGGTCGGCACGTCGCACAGCCATGTCTTGCTCGGCATGGGCATGAATAAAGACGACGCGGCCGCTTCGGTGCGCATCTCGCTCGGCCGCTCCAACACGCCGGAGCACGTCGAAACCATCATGAACTTCCTGCCCGCGCTGATCGCGAGCCTGCGCGAAGAGTTCAAGTCCGAAGGTCATGTGGACGAGGCAGAGTGCTAGAACCGGCCGAATGCTAAAGCCGGGCGAGCAATTCGCTTCGTTCGATCCAGGGGCTTTGGTCGGGCGGTCCGTCGGTGGCCCATAGTCTATCCGCGCCGCCGCCCCACATCAGGATAGTCGAGCTGCATGTTCCGTAAGGGCCCATCCGGACGCAAGGCCACGGAGCGCCGGTGCGGGCCAGCGTCGATTTCAAGAGTTCCAATAGCTCGCCCTCGTCCATATCCGCCACGCCGCGCAGATGAGTTGTCAGGTTGGCGACGATGGGGTCTTGATGATTATCCAGGCCGAAGTTGCCGAGGACATGAATTCCAGAATCCACATTGTGGCTTTGCATCGCGCCGCCGCGATTTGTCGTCCAAACCATGGACGCGCCGTCGCACGCGAGCAGATGGAACCCGCCATAGGATTCGGGCCTTGAGGTCTCCAGGGCGGTGCGGGCCTCGGCGATGCCGCCGGCGAGCAGGGCCTTGACCACCAGGTCGCCGCGCGAGAGCTCTGCGGCCGGCGCGCGCCCGCCCGACCTGTCGTTGGTCAGTCCCGCGACGACATTGCGCCCAACGCCGAACCACGTCCCGCCGCTCCGCAGATCGCGCCCGGCGACGATCGGCAGCGGGGGATCGAGATGATCCCAGAGGCGCGGAGCTTCGGTCGGCCGCTCGAAGAATTCGTCGCGGTTAAGGGCGATGATCAATGGCGCGAAGCGGTGAACTTTCCACAGAGCGATCAGTGTGCACATGGGGTCGGGATCCTGTTTGACGGAGCGGCTCTGCAAACGCGCGCGACGAAGATGGATACGCGATGAAGAGAAGAGAAACCACAGATTACACAGATTTCACAGATTGAAGAAATCTGAACCACAGGGGCACGGGGACACGGGGAGGACGTGAGCGGGAGAACTGACTTTTCGACTGCCGAAATAGTCTCTCTCATATTTTCAAATCTGTAAAAATCGGTGAAATCTGTGGTTTCTCTTCTTCTCTCTTCTCTGGGCCACACGACCCGAGATTGAAATCGCCGTTCAGGCGAGGGTATGATCCTGAGCCTTGCTTAAGGTCAAGTCGATAGGTCTTCAGGGCGTCGCGTTGCGTCGCGCACCACAATCGGGGGGGAGCCTTCATGATATCCATCTTCGCAAATCGGGCCGAAGCACTCCGAAGCATTGGCCGGTGTCGGAGCGAGAAGTCTGTGCGGCTTCTGATCGCATCCGTCATTGCCTTCGTTATGGCTGCGATCACGCCGCCGCTCACCCGGGCCCAGGACGCAGCCGAGCGCCGTGCCGGCGTGACCGACGAGATGCTCGTCGGCGCTCAGGGCGCTTCGGACGCCTGGCTGACATACAACCGCAATTACGAGGGCTGGCGCTACGCTCCGATGACCCAGATCAACGCTGATAATGTGGATCGGCTCCGGCCGGTCTGGGTGTATCAGACCGGCGTGCAGGGCGGCGGTTTCGAGACCACGCCGATTGTCTACGAAGGCAAGATCTACATCACCACAGCGAACAGCCATTTGATGTGTCTGGAGCTGGGGACCGGCAAGATGCTCTGGCGGTACGATCACCTCCTGCCGCGCGGCGTGAACCTGTGCTGCGGGCCGGTCAACCGAGGCGTGGCGATCTATCGCAATCGCATCTATTTCACAACGCTCGACGCGCATCTGATCTGCTTCGACGCCGATTCGGGTCAGATGCTCTGGGACCGCGAAGTGGCCGATTATCGTGATTCGTATTCGCTGACGCTTGCGCCGCTCGTCGTCAAGGGCAAGGTGATCGTCGGGCCCGGAGGCGCCGAGTTCGGCGTGCGCGGCTTTATCGACGCGTACGATTGGGAGACCGGCGAGCGCATCTGGCGATTCTGGACGGTGCCCGCGCCTGGCGAGCCGGGCAGCGAGACTTGGCCTGCCGACTCGGACGCCTGGAAGCAGGGCGGCGCGACGCCGTGGCTGACCGGAACCTATGACCCCGATCTCGATTTGCTTTACTGGCCCGGCGGCAATCCTTCGCCGGATTGGAACGGCACCGTCCGCGAGGGCGATAACCTGTATTCGGATACCATCCTTGCGCTTCGGCCCGATACCGGCGAGCTGGTCTGGCATTTCCAGAATACGCCGCACGATATTTTCGACTGGGCGGGCGTGCAGGAATGCATCCTGATCGACGAGGTCATCAACGGCAAAAAGGTCAAGGCGCTGGTCCAGGCCAATCGCAACGGATACCTCTACGCGCTTAATCGCGAGAACGGCGAATTCCTATACGCCAAGCCATATTCGGATGGCGTGAATTGGGCCGTGCTGGACGAAGACGGCATCCCGCGCATTCGGCCCGATATGTTCGAGGGCGACCGGCGTTTCGCGTGCCCGGGGATCTTCGGCGGGAAGAACTGGCCGCCGAGCGCATACTCGCCCGATACGCATATGATCTATATTCCGGATCAAAAACGGTGCACGACATACGTCACGATGGACGTGACCTTCCGGCGGGGCCTTCCGTATTACGGCGGCATCCCCGTGATGGAAGAGGAGAAGAACGCGACCGGATACATCAAGGCTTATGACGTCCGGACCGGCGAGCAGGTGTGGAGTTACGATACGAAGGCGCCGAACTGGGCCGGATTGCTGACGACCGCCGGGGGGCTTGTTTTTGGCGGTGCGCCCGATGGTTATTTGCGCGCGTTCGACGACGCAACGGGCGAGATCCTATGGGAGTTCCAGACCGGGAGCGGCGTCTTTGCGCCGCCGACGAGTTTCATGATCGGAGACCGTCAGTACATTGCCCTCGCTTCGGGCTGGGGTCAGCCGGCCAAAGTTGTCGGCTTTATGAACGACAACGCGGGATCGGCTTTTTATCTGTTCGGCATCGACGGGAAGTAATTGGAAAGAGAGGAGCCGTACATCGGCGAGTCGGCCGTAGCAGCGCGCGGGAGGAAGATCTCGCAGATTGGGACCGAGCGAGAGTTATGATAAATGAATGGAAGGGGCGATAGAGTGATGGTGAAAAGTGAGTTCATGAGATCCAGCCTCGCGGCGTTCGTGATCGCGCTGCTCGCGGTCTCGATTCAGGGTTCGGCCCAGGATCAGGGGGGCATCGGCGTGACGCCAGGCGAGATCATGGAGCCCGAGCTGATCTACGGTCAATACTGCGCGGCCTGCCACGGCTCCACGGGCAAGGGGAGTATCATTGGTCCCTCGCTGGTTTCGATGCAGGCAAAGGCCTTGAGCGATGCGGATTTGCAGAACGCCATCGCCGAAGGCAGCCCCGAGGTTGGCATGCCGATGTTTGGCCGGGGCCTGACGCGCGGCGAACTGACCCGGCTTGTTCAATTCGTTCGCTCTCTCCAGAGTAATGCCCGCGTCAAGAACCCGCGCACAGACGCCAAGGCGCCTATCTCGACCGATGGCAATGTCATTGCCGGGGAATTATTGTTTTTCAGCAAGGCTCGCTGCTCGCAATGCCATTCGGTTTTCGACGCCGGAGGCATCACCGGACCCGATCTCACGCACATCGGCTCGCGTTATGGATCGGGTCAGATTTATGAGGCGATCACCAAGCCGGACAAAGACGTCGATCGGGATTTTCGCTCCATGAATCTCACGACCGCAGACGGCACGCAGCTTTTTGCTCGATTTCGCTTTGACAATAAGAACAGCGTCCAGTTGCTAGATAAATCCGGAACGCTATGGACAACATATTTCAAGGACGACGTGCAATCGGCCGACCGGTCGCGCGATTCGCTCATGCCCGGCGATCTGCTTGACGCTCTGAGCGAGGACGAGCGCAAGGATCTGATGACGTTCCTGACCGGACTCAATTAAGAAGACACTTATTGCCGGACATTGGCGGCGGCCCTCTGTTCCAATCCCATCGCCGGGTTTGCGGGTCAACTCGATCAAGAAGAGAAACATGGACACTCCTCGACGCGCGTTTTTAAAATTCCTGCTGGTCCTGACCAACGGCTGCCTGGCGGCGCTCGTGGGCGTGCCGGTGCTCGGGTATATCGTCGCGCCGATCGCCCGCAAGCGCGAGGCCATGTGGGTCGAACTGGGTCCGGCCGGGGATATCAAGTCCGGCCCTCCGGTTCGCCGGCGCATCCGGTACCTGGCGGCCGAGGGCTTCACCGAGCGTCTGCACAACGAGATCGTCTGGGTGACGCGCAACGAGGATGAATTTGTCGTCTTCTCTTCGGTCTGCCCGCATCTGGGCTGCAATGTGAACTGGAATCCCGAGGCGGGCGAATACGCATGCCCATGCCACGATGGGAAGTTCTCGGCCGATGGCAGTCGCCTGTCTGGTCCTCCTCCGCGCGGGTTGAGCCGCCTTCCGTCCCGCGTTGAAGACGGCCGAGTCGTGGTCGAAGTCTGACGAGATTCCAATCGAAACAATCGCCCAAAGCGCCACTCGATACGCCTGAACCCATATGAGCCAAGACCCACCCGACGCCAGATCAGAAGCCGATCACAAGCAGGAAACCGCCGCGCAGGTTTACGCGCGCTTGACCCGGCCCGTGCGTGAGTTCCTCGAAGAGCCGCTTCCGCTTGGCGTGGGGCTGCTGCATACGACGGGGTCGATGTGCTTGTTCATGGCAGG
>JAJFLK010000416.1 GCA_021772735.1 Candidatus Sumerlaeota bacterium
GGCGGCTTCGCCGGGTTCGTCGCCGATGGCGTCCGCGCGTGGACGATCGAGCAGCGGCGCGGCGATGAGGTCGTGACGTGTTACGACCTCATCACGGGCGTCGAGCTTTGGGCGTTTGGGTATGGCGCCTCTTTCGTCGAGCAGATGGGCGGCGACGGCCCACGCGCCACGCCGACGCTCGATGGTGACCGCATCTATGCGCTGGGCGCCGAGGGGCATCTGCATTGCCTCGACGCCGCGACGGGCGATGTCATCTGGAAAACCAACATCCTCGGCGGCGCTCAGAACCTGCAATGGGCCTTGTCCGGCTCGCCGCTGGTGTATGACGGGAAGGTGTTCGTCACGAACTCGGGCCTCCGAGGCGACTCCTTATTCTGTTTCGATAAGATGACAGGCAAAGAGATCTGGACCGCGATAGCCAAACAGCAGGCATACAGCTCAGTCATCCCGGCGACGCTCGCCGGCGCGACTCAAATCCTCAACCTCGCCGGAGATCGCCTGAACGCGCTGGACCCGGCAACCGGCGAGCGGCTCTGGTCCTTCCCGTGGATCACGCAGAACTACATCAACGTCTCCCAGCCGGTGTTGCTAGGCGCGGATCGCGTGTTTCTCTCCTCTGGATATGGACACGGATGCGCGGTGATCGAAATCCGTTCGGAGTCCGGGGAGTTCAAGGCGACCGAGCAATGGTTTTCCGAGGCGATGAAGAACAAGTTCACGTCCTCAATCGCGATCGGCGAATTCGTTTACGGCCTGGACGAAGGCATCCTTGCCTGCGTGGACCTGGAGACCGGCAAGCGGGTGTGGAAGGGCGGCCGCTACGGACACGGGCAAGTGCTCGCGGTCCAGCCCGGAGCGGGGAATCCCGAAGACACTCGGCTCATTGTTCTGGGAGAAAAGGGGACGCTCGCGCTGGTCGCGGCCGATTCGGCCGAGTTCACCGAGCTTGCAAGCTTCGCCGCGATCAATGGCAAGACATGGAATAACCCCGCGCTCGCCCGTGGGCTTCTGCTCGTGCGCAATAGCCGGGAGATGGCGTGCTTTGATTTGCGAGATCCGGCAGCGCTTTGAGATCTGGGATTCTACCCCGGCCGAAGAACCGGGGCCGGCGAAGAGAAGAGAAACCACAGATTTCACAGATTCCACAGATTCCACAGATTTGAAGAAATACGAACAGGGAACACGGCTGCCATGTAAACGAAAAGTAATCCCTCTCTTAAATCTGTGTAATCTGTGGTTCCTCCATCTTAAATTACTCCCCGTCAAGGACCCGGCCGGGTAAGGGGAATGATCGAATTATCTACCCAATTTGATTCGAGCTTGTATCTGAGCCGCCGAGCGGTAGAATGTCCGGTTCGGCATGGGCCGGATGAATACATCGACGGGGAGCCGGAGCAAATTGGGCAAGAAAAACAAGGGTAAGGGTTTCGAGGGCGGTATTGCCTCGCGCGCCGAAGACTTTTCACGGTGGTATATCGACGTCGTCAAGAAAGCCGATCTGGCCGACCATTCGGACGTCAAGGGCTGCATGGTTATCAAGCCCTATGGCTACGGTATCTGGGAGAATATCCAGCAGAGCCTGGACAAGCGGATCAAGGCCACGGGTCACCTGAACGCGTATTTCCCGCTATTCGTGCCCGAGAGTTTCCTGAAGAAAGAGGCCGAGCACGTCGAGGGTTTCGCCCCCGAGGTTCCGTGGGTGACGCACGTCGGCGAGGAGCCTCTGGACGAGCGCCTCGCAATCCGGCCCACCTCCGAAGCGATCATCGGCGCGACGTTTGCGCGCTGGATTCAGTCCTACCGCGATCTGCCGCTGTTGATTAATCAGTGGGCGAACGTCGTCCGGTGGGAAAAACGCACGCGCCTCTTCCTGCGCACGAGCGAATTCCTCTGGCAGGAAGGGCACACCTGCCATCGGACCGAGGCCGAGGCGCGTGAAGAGACCATCAAGATGCTCGGCGTTTATCACGATTTCATGCGCGATGAGATGGCGATCCCGACCATCCGGGGGATCAAGAGCGAGCGCGAAAAATTCGCCGGTGCGGTCGATACCTACACCGTCGAGGCGATGATGGGCGACGGCTGGGCGTTGCAAGCCGGCACGTCTCATTTCCTGGGTCAAAATTTCGCGCGCGCGTTCGAGATTAAATTTCTTGATGAAGACAACGAGCACAAGTTCGTGCATCAGACCTCATGGGGCGTCTCGACTCGCCTCGTCGGCGCGCTCATCATGAGCCACGGAGACGAGAAGGGCTTGCGCGTGCCGCCTCGCATCGCGCCGATCCAGGCCGTCATCATCCCGATTCTGCGGAAAGACTCCGCCGCCGCGACGCTTGAAGTGGCGAACAAGATGGCCGACGACCTGCGCGCCTCGGACATCCGAGTCAAGGTGGACGACCGCGATTGGCTGAACCCCGGGTTCAAGTTCCACGATTGGGAATTGCGCGGCGTGCCGGTGCGGATCGAGATCGGGCCGCGCGATATCGAGGCCAATCAGTGCATGGTCGCGCGGCGAGACACCGGCGAGAAGGAAGCTCTCAGCCTGGACGGACTCGCCGCGAAGATCACTGAGATGCTCGACGCCGTTCAGGCCGGTCTGCTTGCCGAGGCCGAAGCATTCCGCGAGGCGAACACGCGCGAGGTGCGCGACTTCGAGGAATTCAAGGTGCTGATCGCCGAGGGCAAGACGTTCGTACGAGCCCCCTGGGACGGGACCACCGAGACCGAAGACGAGATCAAGGCCCTGACCAAGGCGACGATCCGTTGCATTCCGCTCGAAGGCGGCGAGGCCGACCGTGCTGATCGAGACATCCTGAGCGGCGCGCCGGCCAAACACATCGCGATCTTCGCCAGAGCATACTAAGCCCGATCTCGCCGTGCGAGATCCGGGACGGCAACAATGAACCCCGAACCCAAACCCAAAATAATTCTCGGCGCCGATCACGGCGGATTCGCCGATAAACGCACGCTCGTGACACGGCTTCTCGAGTTGGGCCACAAGGTCATCGACGCCGGGACGCACTCCGAAGACGCCGCCGATTATCCGATCTTCGCTTATCGAGTCGCCGAGGCCGTCAGCCGCGGCGATGCGCAACTGGGCATCTTGCTCTGCCGCTCAGGCAACGGGATGGCAATGGCCGCGAACCAGGTCCCCGGAGTGCGCGCGGCCATCGCGACAAGCGAGACGCTGGCGCGTGTGGCACGCGAACACAACGACGCGAATGTCCTCGTCTTGGGCAGCGATTATCTGGACGATCCGGCCGAGGCGATCGTCGATGCATTTCTCGAAGCCCGGCCGCACGACGGCCGGCACGCAAGGAGATTGAATATGATTAAGAAGCACTCTGACGACGCAGCGTCCGATATGGCGATGCACCAACTTATCGCCCAGGGCCAGAGCCCCTGGCTCGACGACATCAGCGATATGATCATCAAGGGCGATCTGCAAAAGATGATCGACGAGATGGGGCTGCGCGGGCTGACCTCGAACCCTTCGATCTTTGAGAAAGCGATTACGAGCGGCGAAGGGCGATATCGCGCCGAACTGGCCGAGATGAAAGCCAGTGGCACGTCCGCCGCTGAGGCTTATGAGAAATTAACGACCGACGACATCGCGGCGGCCGCCGATCTGTTGCGGCCGGTCTATGACGAGACCGGCGGCGACGACGGTTTCGTGAGCCTCGAAGTCCTGCCGTCGCTCGCGGCAGACGAAGAGAAGACCGTCAGCGAGGCGATCAGGCTGTTCGAGAAGCTCGCACGGCCGAACGTGATGATCAAAGTGCC
>JAJFLK010000417.1 GCA_021772735.1 Candidatus Sumerlaeota bacterium
CCTTCGTTCGCCACATCAGACGGTGGGGCGGCACCAAGACTATCCTGACCATCGACGGAGGAACCAACAGGTGGTGCGAAATCATCCGCCTCCGAGGCGCCAGCCTCCTCTGTCTCCCCGGAAGCATTCTGCATCTCGCCAGATTCGCCGCCGGTACCGTCCTGTGCACCATCTTCACCAGAGGCGCCGGCATCTACCTGGCCAGTGTCCGCTGTACCTGTAGCCAAAGCTGCGACATCAACGCCACCTGGGCAGCGAGCACCCCAAGACGGCCAGCGTGCGCGCGATGATCGAGCAAGCCGAAACGATGCTGAGCGAGATGAACGAGAACTAAGTCGCCGGGCTGCGTGCCCCCCGGATCGACGGTTCAATCCAAAATCAAGTAAGGCCGACAGCAAGAATTTCTCGAAAATTAAGCCCCGCCTGAACGTAGGCGGGGCCAATGATTTATAGGCATCGATAAGTGGAACAAGCCGCGCAGCCTACTTGATCTCTTCGCGCGGGATGATGTCGAGCTCGACGCGGCGGTTCTTCGCCCGGCCATACGCGGTCGAGTTATCCGCGATGGCGTTGGCCGTCCCGTGGCCCAGTGCGATCAGCCGGTTCGGGTTGACGCGATTGCGGATCAGCGTGTTCTTGACCGCGTTCGCGCGCCGTTCGGAAAGTTCGGTGTTGTATTTCTCACCGCCATCCTCGCTGGCGTAGCCGTTGATGATGACATCCGAATCGGGGTACTTGCGCAGAACCTCGGCGACCTCGCCGAGCTTGGCGTCCCCGGCGGACGTCAGCGTCGCCGAGTCTTTGGCAAAGAGCAGTTCCTCGCCCATCGTCACCGTCAGGGCCTGCTTTTCGACCGGTTCGTATTGGGTTGTGGTTGCTCCGTCGGGGCCCGCTTTCTCGACCGGCTCGTTGACGACGATCGTGCGCTCTTCGGCTTCGAGCGCCTCGATGCGATCGAACGAATCCTTCTGCTTCTGGAGCATGTATCCGATGCCGCCGCCCACGGCCGCGCCGGCTGCCGCGCCGATCGCCGCGCCGCGCCAGGGGTTATCGCCGTCGATCACGGCCCCGGCAACGCCGCCCAGCACTGCGCCACCGACCGCGCCGGTCGCCGTGCGGTGCTCGTCCATGGTCTGGCATCCGCCCAGACCCATCGCCATCGATCCGATCACCAGCAGCGCGATGCTTCGATTCATTGTGTTCATGATTTCTTGCCTCCGTCAGTATCGTAGACGCCTATCCGATTCCGGCTGCGCCTCCCGTCCGTCACTCACCTGCACCCACATAGACTAATGGTTGGAGGGAAAGTTCCCAATGGATTTTTCATCGCCGACGCAAACGCCCTCGTCTCAAGGCCTCGCCGCGTCGATCAGGTCCGGCTGCCTCGGCTCGGCCAGGCGCGAACGGGCGTATTCAAGGTAGACCTCGTCAATATCAAAGCCGATGAAATCGATGCCGAGCGACTGGGCCGCAAGCGCCGAAGATCCCAAACCGACGAACGGATCCATCGCCCGGCTGATCTTCTCAACCCCGTGCAGGCGCATGCACATCTCGGGCAGGCGGACCGGAAACGTCGCTGGATGGGGGCGATCCTTGGCGCGGAATTTGATCGTCGGATACGGGATGAACCAAGTGTTCCCCCGGCAATGAACGCCGCCGCCCGCCCCGGCCCATCGCTCGATGTTCGAGGCATCCTGATACGGCACCCCGATAGCCAGCCGGTCCAGCTCGACCTCGCCCGTCTTCGTGAAATGAAAAATGTATTCGTGTGTGTCGTTCACGAAACGCCGGCTGTTCACGGGTTTGTAATGACCGACCGTCACATCACGCGTCACGCCGGGATATTTCCCGACGTCGCCCTTGGCGATGAAAATCGATTTGACCCAGTGGATGACGTTCTGAAGGCGGAAATGCTGACGAAAAACCGAAGCGACATCCCACGCCGCCGCCGGATCCGAAGGTCGCGTGCCAACGTTCAAGAAAAGCGAGCCATCATCGGCAAGCGCACGATGGACCTCGGCCGCCCAGCGGTCGGTCCAATCGATGTAATCATCGCGCGAAAGCCGATCGCGGTAGGAATTGTAATCCACACCAAGATTGTAAGGCGGCGAGGTAACGACAAGATCGACCGACGCCTCGGCAACATGCAGGGGCGATTCAACCAGGAAGTCACCATGGATGAGATCGCAAGCCGGGTCTGCTTTATGCGTGCGCGCCACGGGCGGGGTCAACTTTGAAAATTTAAATCACGGCGTATCAATGCGTATCAGTGTCGCCCCATGTTTCCACGGGCGGCCACGCAGACGCAAAGCAAACGTGGAGCGCCGGAGGCGCAACGTGTGCATGTTGTTCCGGCGACCGGCAGCCATCCGCACAAGCCCGCTTTAGCGGGCGCCCCCTTTGCCCCCGGGTTCACCCGGGGGTTGGTGGTGTCCTCTATGCAAATTAGCACGCTTCAGCGCGACTTCCTCTCGGGGCTTTAGCCTTTGAAAACCCCCCAGGTTCGTGAGGCTGAAGCCGGGACGAGAAGTCGGGCTAAAGCCCGCTACGGTCGGAGTGGGTGTACATCTGCCCCCCGGGTAAACCCGGGGGCAAAAAAGCGCGCGCTAAAGTCGCGCTTGAATTGCATCCGGTCTAGCCAATGCAAGATCGGCGCGAGCCGAAAGGCACGCCAAGAAGAATTTCTCGGCGCCTGCTCAGATCCCCAGCCCGTCCACAGCGATGATCTCTTCGTAGTCTTCAACCGTGCCCAGGAAATACTGATAGTGCTTGGCGCGTTTGAGGAAAAGGTGCAGGTCGTATTCCCAAGTGAACCCGATGCCGCCGTATGCCTGGAGGCAATCGAACGTCGCTTTCTTGAAACTATCGACCGCCGTGACGCGCGCCACCGCGACCGATGCGCGAACGTCTTCGCTCGCTGCATCCACCGCCCAGGCTGCGTAATGATACGCCGAGCGCGCGCTCTCAATCGCGGCGAACAGATTAACCAGCGGATGCTTGACGGCCTGGAACGTGCCTATGGCCTTGCCGAACTGCTTGCGCTCGCGGGCATATTCGACGGTCGTCTGCAGAACGTGTTCGGCCCCCGCGACCGATGCCGCCGCCAGCCCGACGTTGGCGAACATCAGCACCTGATCGACGATGCCCCAGGCCTCGCCCGGCGTGCCGATGACGGCGTCCGCGCCGACCTCGACTCCGTCCAGGATCAGTTGCCCTGAGCGGCTCGTCAGGTCGTAAAGCTTGTTGTCCTCGGTCGTGACTCCGGCCGCATTCTTCTCGATAATGAATAATCCGATTCCATCCGCACCGCCCTCAACGGCCGCGGCAACGACGATCAGGTCGGCCGCCGCCAGTTCGGGCACGAAGAACTTCTTGCCCGTCAGGACGTAACCACCGCTTGCGTCCGCAGAGGCCACGGCCTTCACATGCGCCGGGCCGAGCAGCGCGTCTTCTTCGATCAGCGCGAGCGTTGCGACGGTCTCGCCCAGTGCGATTTTCTCAAGCCATGCGGTCTTCGCGGCTTCTGTGCCGCCGATCGCAATCGGCAACGCTCCGAGCACGCCCGAGGCGAACCACGCCCCCGGCATCAGCGCGCGGCCCATCTCTTCCATGATGACGCCCATCTCGGTCGCGCCCAGCCCGAGGCCGCCATACGCCTCGGGGATCAGCACGCCCAGCAGCCCGAGCTCGGAGAGCTTGCGCCACAGCTCATCACTGAGCCCCTTGGGTTCATCGGCCAGCTCGCGGATCGTCTCGGTCGGCACTTCGACTTTGCAGAACTTGGCGACGCTCTCGCGCAGAAGTTTTTGCTCTTCGCTGTATTCCAGATTCATGGTTCGGTCTCTTTCGGTTTTGTTCAGGTCTTAGGATTTTCTTTTTAGGGGG